>JAKZSO010000228.1:0-8351 GCA_047517625.1 Alphaproteobacteria bacterium | reverse complement strand
CGGTATGTCCCCTCTCCCGCTTGCGGGGGAGGGTTAGGGTGGGGGTGTTCAGGGAAAATGGGAGGGGGTGTTCTCTTTTGAAAAGTGGAAGGCTGATTTGGCCCCGCCCTCGACGCGCTCGGGGTGAGGCCACCCAAAAGGGCCTCATACTGAGTTGCGATCTGCACTTTTTTGGCGTTCAGATTCACGCGGTCGCGAGGGATGCGACCACGATCTGCACTTTTTTGGCGTTCAGATTCACGCCCCCTCAGAGGGGGCGATCTGCACTTAACTCGCACCACAGAACAGTGTGGTCCGAGGCTTTCTCTTCGGCCCGCACCTCTTTGTCGACGTCGCAGGCCACCAGCCGGTCGGCCATGTGGGGGGGCAGGAAAAAGTGGTCGATACGCAGCCCATTGCCGCGCCGCCAGGCGCCGCCCTGGTAACCCCAATAGGTGTAGGCGCCCACCTCCTCCGGGTGCAGGGCGCTGAACGCTTCCGTCAGCCCCAGGTATTTCAGTTCACGCCATTTGGCCCGGCTTTCGGGCTGGCACAGGGCATCGTTGGCGAACCCCGACGGGTCGTAGACATCCTCGTCGGTGGGGCAGACGTTGAAATCGCCGCCGAAGACGAAATCTTCTTCCGCCTCCAGTAGCGCTTTCGCCCGATCGATCATGCGATCCATCCAGGCAGTTTTGAAATCAAACTTTTCCGTGCCGATAGGGTTGCCGTTGGGCAGATACAAAGACACGTAGCGCACGCCCCGAACGACAATTTCGAGCCACCTGGACTGGGTGTCGTCTTCATCTCCGGGCAGCCCCTCGATCACCTCGTCGATGGGGTGGCGGGATAGGGCGGCGACCCCGTTATAGGTTTTTTGCCCGAGGACGGCCGAATTATATCCGGCGTCGCTGATTTCCTCGGTTGGGAATTGCTCCGTCAGGCACTTCAGCTCCTGCATCAGCAGAACGTCCGGCTTGGCGGATTTCAAATAGCGCAGCACGTGGGGCAGCCGCACCCGGATCGAGTTCACATTCAGAGTCGCGACTTTCATTCACCCGCCCATAAAAAAAGCCCGGCAATGCACCGGGCCTCATTCATAACATTTCGAATACGCGGGTCACATGGCGCAATGCTGCGGAGCAGCGTCACATGGCAAAAGACGACCCACAGCTGCACGCCGCGGTGGCGTTGGGGTTGCCGACGGTAAACATGGACCCGATCATTTCTTCCTTGAAGTCGATCTCCGAGCCCGCCAGATACATCAGCGACATGGCGTCGATGACCAGCCGAGCGCCATCGCGCTCAATGACTTCGTCGCTATCGGCGATCTTCTCGTCCATGGCGAAATCGTACTGGAACCCGGAACAGCCGCCGCCCTTGACCTGAATGCGCAGGCCGCCGTCGGGGGTGTTCTCTTCGCTCATCAACGTGCTGATTCGCTTTGCCGCGTTTTCGGAAACGGTGACGGCGGGCGGTGGGGGGCTTGCGTTCATTTTCGCGGTGGCCTCAAAACATGTGTGCGTACACAGGTATCAATGTAGGAATAGCCGCCAATTTGTCAATTCTCGGTTAATACTTACAACTTAGTGGCCGATCAGATTCACGTGACGGGAAACCCGGTCACGATCTGCACTTGGTTCTCTGACGTTCAGATTCACGTGGCACGAAGATGTGCCACGATCTGCACTTAGTGCTACCTTCCGGCCATGCCTGGGGCCATTTTCGCCAGTTGTGCCGCCGCCAGCCGTGGCCGCCTCTATGACGAGCCCGAAAGCCACACGCGGTCAGTTTTCCAGCGCGATCGCGATCGCATCATCCACAGCGCCGCCTTCCGCCGCTTGCAACACAAAACCCAGGTTTTTGTCCACCACGAGGGCGATCACTACCGTAGCCGCCTGACCCATTCGCTGGAAGTCGCCCAGATCGCCCGGTCCGTGGCCCGGGAACTGGGGCTGGAGGAAGACTTGGCCGAAGCCTTGGCTCTGGCCCACGATCTGGGCCATCCACCGTTTGGTCATGCGGGCGAAGACGCCCTGAACGCGGTCATGGCCGATTTCGGCGGTTTCGACCACAACGCCCAGGCGCTGCGGATTCTCACCTATCTGGAAAAGCGCTACGCCGAATTCGACGGCCTTAATCTGACCTGGGAAAGCCTGGAGGGCATTGCCAAACACAATGGCCCGGTGGCGCCGCCGTTCCCTGCCGCCTTGGCCGAGTACAACGAGCACCAGGACCTCGACCTCGGCACCTATGCGGGGCCGGAAGCCCAAGTGGCGGCATTGGCCGACGACATCGCATACAACAACCACGACATCGACGACGGCGTGCGGGCGGGGCTGTTCACCTTGGATGCCCTGGCCGATGTGCCCTTGGTTGGCCCGGTCTTGGCGCACGTCCGGGACAAGTACCCGGCATTGCCGCAATCCCAGCTGGTTTTCGAGACCGTCCGCCGGGTCATCAATCTCATGGTCTCGGACCTGGTCGCCCAGACCCGGCGCAATGTGTCGAAGGCTACGCCGCTGTCGGTGGAGGATGTGCGGCGCCTTGGCAGTCCATTGGCGGCATTTTCCGGCGATCTGCTGGCTCAGGAAAAAGAATTGCGAGCATTTCTGGTAAACAACATGTACCGCCACGACCGGGTCAATAAGATGTCGCAACAAGGCAAGCAGATTGTCACCGATCTGTTCCGGTTCTATCTCGACAATCCGGCCCAGCTACCCGATGACTGGCGGTCAGAAAACGACGAAGCCCAGGACCAACAAAAATTGGCCCGCGGAATTGCCGATTTTGTCGCCGGAATGACCGACCGCTATGCCATCGATAGTCACGAATCTCTACCCTCGTAAGAAAAAAATGAATTTTTTCAACGATCTACAAGATCTTACTCAAGTTGCACTTGAGGTCATGATCGGCGACGGCACATTGCCCGGCGATCTGGACTTGGGCGCCGTTTCGGTCGAGCCGCCCCGGGATCCCGGCCACGGGGATGTAGTCACCAACTGCGCTTTGGTTTTGGCCAAAGCAGCGAAGATGAAACCGCGCGACATTGCCGAGCCTTTGGCTGCGCGCGTAGAGGAAGCTGAGGATGTGATATCAGCGCAAGTGGCGGGGCCGGGGTTCTTAAACCTGCGCATGACCGCCGGCTTCTGGCATGGCCGGTTGGCCGAGGTGCTGACTGAAGGGGGCGAATACGGTCGGTCAAATCTGGGAGCGTCAACGGGCAAAGTGAACGTGGAGTTCGTTTCCGCCAACCCCACCGGGCCGATGCATATTGGCCACGCCCGTGGCGCGGTGTTCGGCGATGCCTTGGCCTCGTTGCTGGAATTCAGCGGCCATGATGTGACTAGGGAATTTTATGTGAATGACGCGGGTGAGCAGGTGGACACGTTGGCCCGGTCTGTACATCTGCGCTATCGCGAAGCCCTGGGCGAAGACATTGGTGAGATCCCGTCTGGGCTTTATCCGGGCGAATACCTCAAATCGGTGGGCCGGGGACTGGCCGAAAACCAGGGCGGCGCATGGGCGTCGGCGCCGGAGGATGCGTGGCTTGGGCACATCCGCGGCTTGGCTGTGATAGAAATGCTGGCCACGATTCGTGGCGACTTGGAAGCGATGGGCGTCGCCCACGACGCGTTTTCGTCGGAAACCGAGTTGGTCGAAGCGGGCAGGGTGAACGCGATCGTCAGCGACCTTCGCGACCGGGATCTGGTGTACGAAGGGGTCCTTGACCCGCCAAAGGGCAAGGAGCCGGATGATTGGGAACCAAGGGAGCAAACCCTGTTCCGGGCCACGAATTTTGGCGATGACGTGGATCGGCCGCTGATGAAATCGGATGGCGCTTGGACATATTTCGCCACCGATATGGCCTATCACAAGGACAAAATCGATCGCGGATTTTCCACACTGATCAACGTTTGGGGCGCGGACCATGGCGGCTACATCAAGCGCATGAAGGCGGTGGTGAAGGCGTTGGCGGGTGACGATGTCGAATTGGACGTGAAAATCTGCCAGATGGTGAAACTGCTGCGCGGCGGCACGCCGGTCAAAATGTCAAAACGTTCCGGCGATTTCGTATCGTTGCGCGAAGTGGTCGACGAAGTCGGCAAGGACGTGGTGCGCTTTATCATGCTGACCCGGCGCAACGATGCGCCATTGGAGTTTGATTTCGATGTGGTCACCGAACAGAGCAGGAATAACCCTGTCTTTTATGTCCAGTACGCCCATGCCAGGTGCTGGTCGGTATTGGAGAAGGCGCGGGAGGCGATGCCCAATGCCGACCTGTCTGCGGCGGCGCTGGCCAACGCCGACCTCAGCCGCTTGACCGACCCGGGCGAGCTTGCTTTGATGAAAAGTCTCGCCGGTTGGCCCCGCACAGTGGAGTCCGCTGCTCTGGCACACGAGCCTCACCGCATCGCGTTCTATCTTCGCGACCTGGCGTCGCAATTCCATGCCCTGTGGACCAAAGGTAAGGAAGACGGCTCGCTGCGTTTTCTGATCGACGGCGACGAAGCCCTGACCCTGGCGCGCTTGGGCCTAGTCCGCGGCTGCATGACCGGCTTGGGCGTCGGCTTGGGCATCATCGGCGTGACCCCAGTCGAGGAACTGCGGTGATGGCGCCTGACCACGATCCACCGCCCGCCTACCTGCGCCGGGGTCCGCTGTCCATGTCGAACCCCCGGGAACGACGGCTGGGCAAAGGCGGTGATCCCGGTGTCGGCGTGCAATGGCGCCGGGTCATTCCAGCAGTGATCGCCTTGGTGACGCTCAGCGCGTTCGCCGCGGCGGTGTGGCTGGCCTATGAACAGGGCGTGCGCCGGGGCCTGCAACTCAGCCCGCCGGTCGTCCGGGCCCAACCCGGGCCGGTGAAAATTCCGCCTGTTGCCGCCGGCGGCCTGGATGTGCCCAACCAGGACAAGGAAGTCTTCGACGTGTTGGTGGCCCAAGAACCGGAGCAGCGCGTGGAACAATTGCTGCCGCCCCCGGACGAGCCGCTCCCGGCCCCGGAACCGGAACCAGCACCAGCACCAGCACCAGCACCAGAACCAGAACCGGAACAAGCACCTGTAGAGCCCGAGCCCGTGGTGGCGCCAGAGCAACAGTTGGCGGCGCTGGGCCCCGGCGCCGAAGCCGGCGCCGAGGGGCCAGCTGCCGACTTGGCGGCAGCGCCCGTAATAGAGGTTGAGCCGGCGCTCGTGATCGAGCCGGAACCGGTGCCCGTTGTGGCGCCAGGGCCCGCACCAGCACCTGAGCCAGCGCCAGAGCCGGTTGTTGAACCCGAACCCGCGCCGGAACCGGACGTCATCGTGCTCGCGCCGCCGCCAGGCCTCGCGCTGGCGCCCGGTCCTGAGCCTGCCGTCATTGTCTTGACCCCGCCGCCGGGTGTTGCGCCTGCGCCTGCATTAGAACCGGCGCCAGAACCAGCCCCTGCGGTCGAAGTCGCTGACTTGCCGGAACCGGAGGCTGCCATTTTGGCGTCCTTCCGCATTCAGCTGGGGTCGTTTCGCAATCGCGATGCGGCGATGACCCACTGGGCCTCGGTGTTGGACCGCAATCAGGTGGTGCTAGAGGGCCTTCAGCCCTTGGTACGGACGGCGGATCTTGGTGACCGCGGCATCTTTTACCGGCTCCAGGCCGGGCCCCTGGACTCTTCCATTGTCGCGATCGCCCTTTGCGATGTGCTGAAGGTGGGCAACGTCGATTGCCTGGTGATTAGTCCCTAATCCATGATTGGTCCCTGATGGAACGTATTCTGTTCAACGCATCGGCCTGGGTCATCCCGATCTTGTTGGCGATCACTCTGCACGAGGCCGCCCATGGCTACGCCGCATTGCGTCTGGGCGACGACACCGCTTTGAAAGCCGGGCGCATTTCCATCAATCCGCTGCGCCACATCGATCCCATCGGAACCGTGGTGTTGCCCGTGGTTTTGTTCCTGACCGCCGGTTTCATGTTCGGCTTCGCCAAGCCGGTGCCGGTGAATTTCGCGGGGCTCAACAATCCGCGCAGGGACATGGTTTGGGTGGCCGCCGCCGGGCCCGCGTCGAACATCGTCATGGCGGCCATTGCGTCGGCGTTGTTTGCCTTCACCAGCCCCGAGGGCGGGATCATGAGCGAATGGGTGCGCGAAGCACTGGTCGTCGCAATGGCGATCAACGTTATTTTAGCGGTGTTCAATATGTTACCTATTCCGCCGCTGGATGGCGGCCGGGTGGCGGTGGGCTTGCTGCCGAATTCCCTGGCATATCCCCTGGCCCGATTAGAGCGCTTTGGGATATTTTTGGTATTGGGGGCTGTCTTTTTGCTGCCGTTGATTGGCATAAACTTCTTTGGCGGGTTCATTTTGCCCGTGGCCCAGTTCGTACTGACCATGATTGGCGGCCCAAGCCTGTTTGGATGATGATCGACCGATGACCGGCGACTTCACGACCGACCCAACCCCAACCCCGGAGCCATCCGGCGCCGCCCCGCTGGTGGTTGACCTGGACGGTTTCGAGGGCCCGCTGGATATGTTGCTGGCACTGGCCCGCACGCAAAAGGTCGACCTCACCAAGATTTCGATTTCGGCCCTCGCCGATCAGTTCCTGGCCTTCATCGCCGAGCCTCGCAAGCTTAGCCTGGACATTGCCGCCGACTATCTGGTGATGGCGGCGTGGCTGGCGCATCTGAAATCCCGGCTGTTGATCCCGGACATCGACGACGACGAAGAATTGTCCGGCCCCGATTTGGCCGCGCACCTGACCTTCCGGCTCCAACGCCTGGAGGCCATGCGCAAATCGGCGGGCCGCCTGATGGAGCGCGACCGTCTGGGCCGGGACAGCTTCCGCCGGGGCGCCCCCGAAGGTGTGCGCGCCATCCGCCATGCGACGTTCGAACTCAGTCTATTCGACCTGTTGTCGGGCTACGCCAACATGCCGCGGCCCGGCCATCACGAAACATTGGTGATCGAGCCGGCCACCACCTACTCTGTGGAAGACGCCTTGGACCGCATCGCCGCCGGCCTGGGTGTGACGGGGGGCTGGGAACGCCTGGAGAAGTTCTTGCCGCCGGAAATCGTCGCCGGGTTTGGTCTGCGTTCCGCCGTGGCCAGTACTTTCGCGGCCAGTTTGGAGCTCACCCGCCAGGGCCGTGTTCATTTGCGCCAGGACGCGGCGTTCGGCCCCATTTACATGGTCTCGAAAGACCCCGAAGAAGGCGCCGACCAGTGACGAATGAGAGGGACGACCAAACGAACAGCGGGAGGGACGACCAAACGCATAATGTTCCGCCGGAACACCTGCGCATGGCCGAGGCCCTGTTGTTCGCCGCCGAGGAACCTTTGGACGACGCCAGCATCGCCGGGCAATTGCCCGACGATGTGGACGTATCGGCGACGATGGCCGCTCTGACCGAACTGTATGCCGAGCGCGGCGTCAATCTTGTCCACATTGGCGGCAAATGGTCGTTCCGCACGGCGTCGGATCTGAAGCATCTGCTGGAGCGCCATGTGACCTTGCCCCGTCGGTTGTCGCGGGCGGCGGTGGAGACCCTGGCCATCATCGCCTACCACCAGCCGGTGACCCGGGCGGAGATCGAAGACATTCGCGGCGTCGGCATGAGCCGGGGCACCCTGGACACGCTGATGGAAACCGGCTGGGTGCGCCCCCGGGGCCGCCGCCGGGTGCCCGGCCGGCCCATCACCTATGGCACCTCCGGCGATTTCCTGGAGCATTTCGGCTTGGAGAACGTCACCGATTTACCGGGCCTGGATGAGTTAAAAGCTACAGGCCTGCTGCGCCCGCAACCGCCGGCGTCGTTGTTTGCCGAAGCCCACGCCGACGCCGAGGCGGCTGGCGGGGGCGGCGAGGGTGATGATGAATTGGACGATGATTTCGAAGACGAAAGCTCCGTCGTCCCCATGACCCCCCCGGACGAGAGCTAGGGCGCCGCCACCACCCCAACCCTCCCCCGCATGCGAGGGAGGGGATCACGCCGGGCAATGGGCGGTCGCCTTCCTCTCCCGCTGGCGGCAGCGCAGATCGTGGTCGATCGAATGAGCGGCCGCGTGAATCTGATCGAAAGGGCATGAGGATTGAGGAGGAGGTGGTCCTACCGCCATCCGGGTGGTTGACCCCATGATCTAGCCTCAATACGCTGCCGCAACGCTTTGGGTTCGAAGCGGCTGGGGAGCACATGGCGCGTAGCCTGACAGCGATACTGGCTTTGGATACGGTCGGCTATAGCCGATTGATGGCCGCCGACGAAGAAGGGACTCACGCCAGGCTCAAGGCCCACCGGGAAGAGCTTCTCGATCCCACCATCGCCAAATACCAAGGCCACGTCATCAAGAACACCGGTGACGGATTGTTGGCGGAGTTTCCCAGTGCCGTGGA
>JAKZSO010000227.1:0-13102 GCA_047517625.1 Alphaproteobacteria bacterium | reverse complement strand
GCCGCGCCAAGCGCCTGGAAGACGCCTCGGGGCGCTATATCGAATACGTCAAGAAAACCTTCCTGGATGATCGCACGTTGGATGGCTTCAAGATCGTCGTCGATTGCGCCAACGGCGCCGCCTATAACGTCGCCCCCGATGTGCTGTGGGAATTGGGGGCCGAGGTCGTCCCCATCGGCGTCGACCCGGACGGCTTCAACATCAATCAGGACTGCGGCACCACCGCGACTCAGGCGATGCAAGCGGCCGTGGTCGAACACAACGCCGATCTGGGCATCGCCCTGGATGGCGACGCCGACCGGGTGGTGTTGTGCGACGAAAAAGGCGCGCTGATCGACGGCGACCAGCTGATGGCATTAATCGCCGAAGATTGGCGTGACAACGGCATGCTCAAAGGCGGCGGCGTGGTCACCACGGTGATGTCGAATTTGGGTTTGCAGCGCTATCTGGAAGGCTTGGATTTGACCCTGCTGCGCACCGATGTGGGTGATCGTTATGTGGTGGAAAAAATGGTTGCCGACGGCTTTAATTTCGGCGGCGAACAATCCGGGCATCTGATTTTCCGCGATTTCTGCACCACCGGCGATGGCCTGGTTGCGGCATTGCAAGCCTTGGCCGTGTTTGTCGAACGCGACCAGCCGGTCAGCGCGGTGGGCCGCCCGTTCGAGCCCCTGCCCCAGGCGCTGCGCAACATCCGTCACCGGGGCGGCAAGCCTCTGGACGACCCAAAAGTCAAAGACGCGGTCGCCTCGGCCGAAGCGCGCTTAGGCGACGACGGCCGGGTCCTGGTGCGCAATTCCGGCACCGAGCCGTTGGTACGGGTGATGGCCGAAGGCGCGGACGAGGCCCTGGTGGCCTCGGTGCTCGACGACATTGCCGGCGCCGTCGAAAACGCCCAGGCCTAGCTCTGAAATGCTAGAGCATGATCAGACAATTGGAGTCAATTTGATGGCGGCAAATCGGCTTTCCGGGCAGACGCCGCGCGAAGCGCACGACGCAAAATAATTTCGGTCAAATGGTTTCATGTTGTCTGATCATGCTCTTGGCCGCGTTCTGATCGTCGCCGGATCGGATTCCGGTGGCGGCGCGGGCATTCAGGCAGACATCAAAACCGTGACCGCTTTGGGTGGCTACGCCGCCACCGCCATCACCGCCCTCACCGCTCAAGACACCCATACCGTTCACGGTGTGTCGGCAGTCAGCGCGGATTTCGTCGCCGAGCAAATGGAGGTGGTGTTGGCCGACATCGGCGCCGATTGCATCAAGACCGGCATGCTGAACACCGCCGGCATCGTCCGCCGAGTGGCCGATGTGCTCGCCGCCAGCGCCAACGGCGTTCCCCTCGTAGTCGACCCGGTGATGGTGGCCAAGGGCGGCGCCCGCCTGTTGCAAGCCGACACCGTGGAGGTGGTGCGCGCCGTTCTGCTGCCCATGGCCACGGTGCTGACACCGAACGCTCCCGAGGCCGAGGCCCTGTCGGGCCACCAAATTTCCACGCCAGGGGATATGGAGAGGGCCGCCACTGCTCTGGTGGCGAAGGGGCCGAAAGCCGTGCTGGTCAAAGGCGGGCATTTGGATACCGACCCCGTGGTCGATGTGCTGGCCACGGCAGACGGCGTCACCCGGTTCACCAGCCCGCGCATCCATTCCACCAACACCCACGGCACCGGCTGTACCTTGGCATCAGGCATCGCGGTGGGGCTTGCCCAAGGCATGGACCTGGGGTCAGCTGTTTCGCGCGCACGGGATTACGTGCACCGGGCCATCGAAACCGCGCCGGGATTTGGCACCGGCCACGGGCCCCTCAACCATACCCACACGATTTCGGCGAAAAACTAAGCCAGAGATTCTAATGCCGTAAGAAGCCGGGCGATTTCGTCATTGGAGTTGTAGTAGTGGACCGAGGCGCGCACGAGCGACTCGATTCCCCGGGACTCCATATCCAGCCGGGTCATGTCGGCGGTGGAAACGCTGACATTGATGGCCTGTTCACCCAGAGCCCTCACAACTTCGGTGAGATCGCTGCTATCCATCGTGAAGGAAACAATCCCGCACTGTTCGGCCCCCAAGTCGAGGACCGTGGCCCCCGGGATATCGTCCAGGCCCGTGCGGATCTGATCCGCCAGCTTTTGGATGCGGGCGTAGGACACGTCCAAGTCCCAGGACCGGGCGTAATCCATGGCGGCGCGCAGACCCGACTTACCGGCCATATAGCTTTCCCACAATTCGAACCGTTTGGCGCCGGGGCGAATTTCGTAACGGTCTTTTTCCACCCAAGTCGGCGGAGCCCAAATCGATCACCGCGGGTTCCAGCTGTTCCGCCAGCCCTCTGCGCACGTACAACAAACCGGTGCCGCGCTGCCCCCGCAAAAATTTGCGCCCGGTCGCCGACAGCATGTCACAGCCGATGGCCTGGACATCAATGGGCATCTGGCCAACCGACTGGCACGCGTCCAACAAATACGGTACCCCGGCCTGGGCAGCGATCTTGCCGATGGCGGCCGCGGGGTTGACCAGTCCGCCATTGGTGGGCACGTGGGTAATGGCGATCAACTTCGTCCGGTCATCGATGGCGTTGGCCAAGGCGTCGGCTGAAATTTGGCCGGACTCGTCCGAGGCCACCGCTTCCACCTCCACGCCGGTGCGTTTGGTCAGCTGCAAAAACGCCAGATAGTTCGACACGTACTCCGACGCGCCGGTGAGAATACGGTCGCCCTCCGCCAATGGCAGCGAATAAAAAACCCCCGCCCAAGCCCTGGTCGCATTGTCAACGATGGCAATCTCGCTGGTGTCCACGTTCAGCAATCTGGCGGCGGCGGCATACACGCCGCCCACCGCGGCTTCGGCCCGGGTCGCGGCCTCATAGCCACCGATTTCGGATTCCAATCGCAGATGGCTGACCACCGCCTCGACCACCGGCTCCGGCATCAACGCCGCCCCGGCATTGTTGAAGTGCGCCACGTGTTGGCACCCGGGGGTTTCCCGCCGGGCCCGGGTGACGTCCAATTCCGGCGGCGGCTTGTGGGTTGGCACCCCCTCGAGCGGTTCGACCTCGTGGGGCAATTTCATCGGCTGGGCGATCTTTGGAGCCATGGGTGATTTAAGCACGGCCCCGTCGGCAGTGCTGCCAAATTTCCTCATACTATGACGTTCAGATTCACGTGGCCCAGAAGCGCGAATCTTGTGTGCCCTCTGGGGCAAACAAGTGAATCCGCGCGCCACCGAAAAAACGGGCCACGATCTGGACTCTTTTTCTGACGTTCAGATTCACGTGGCCCAGCGGCCACGATCTGCACTAGTATCCCCGCGGGCCACGGTCCCCCAACGGATCGCTACTCTTCTGGAAGGAAGAGCCGTGAAACCAGCGACCAGACCACAGAGGCCGGCGTTTTCGTCCGGGCCTTGCGCAAAACGCCCGGGTTGGTCACCGGATGCACTTAAATCCGCCCTGGTCGGCCGGTCGCACCGGTCATCCGAGGGCAAGGCCAGATTGGCCGAGGTCATCGACCTGACCCGGTCGGTGCTTGGCGTGCCCCCAGATTGGCGTATCGGCATTGTCCCTGCCTCGGACACGGGCGCCGTGGAAATGGCATTGTGGTCCCTGTTGGGGCCCCGGGGCGTCGACGTGTTGGCGTGGGAACGCTTTGGCCTCGGCTGGGCCACGGACATCACCAAGCATCTGAAGGTGGAGGGCGCCAGGGTGCTAACGGCGGCCTATGGCGGCCTGCCCGACCTGGGCCAAACCGACCCGGACCGCGACATTGTGTTCACCTGGAACGGCACCACGTCCGGGGTCAAAGTCCCAGACGGCGGCTGGATTGCTGATGATCGCCGGGGCCTGACCATTTGCGACGCCACATCGGCGGTGTTCGCAATGGATTTACCGTGGGCCAAATTGGATGCCACCACGTTTTCTTGGCAGAAGGCGTTGGGCGGCGAAGCGGGTTTTGGCACGCTCATTTTGTCGCCCCGGGCGGTCGAGCGCCTGGAAAGCCACGAGCCGACATGGCCGCTGCCGAAAATTTTCCGGCTCGTCAAGAATGGCAAGTTGATCGACGGTATTTTCCGGGGTGAGACCATCAACACCCCATCGCTGCTGGCGGTGGAGGACGCCAGGGATGCCCTGAGTTGGGCTAAACACATTGGCGGCCTGGCTGTGACCAAATCGCGGTCCCGGGCGAATTTGGCAGCGGTTTCCCGGTGGGTGGCAGAAAACTACTGGGTGGAATTTCTGGCCGAAAAAAGACCAACCCGGTCAAACACCTCGATCTGCCTGAAGGTGGTGGAGCCAACGTTCACGGCCATGAGCACCGACGCGCAATGGCTGCGCATCAAGGCGACGGTGGGCTTGTTGGAATCCGAAGAGGCTGCGTTCGACGTCGCCGGGCATAGAGACGGCCCACCAGGGTTCCGCATTTGGGGCGGGCCCACGGTGGAAGCGGCTGACACCCAAGACATGCTGCCGTGGCTCGATTGGGCCTTTGGCGAGACGGGAAAAGGGAACTAAGCGTGGTGAAAGTATTGATTTCCGATGCCATGAACCCCCGGGCGGCGGCGGCTTTGCGCGACCGCGGCATCGAGGTTGACGAGAAAGCCGGGCTGAATGCGGACGCCCTGATCGAGATTATCGGCGACTACGATGGCCTAGCGGTGCGGTCCACCACCAAAGTAACGGCGGACGTTCTGAAAGCCGGGCGCGCGCTGAAAGTGGTGGGCCGGGCCGGGATCGGTGTCGACAACGTGGATGTGGCCGCGGCCACCGCCCGCGGTGTCGTGGTCATGAACACCCCGTTTGGCAACGCCATCACCACCGCCGAGCACGCCATCGCCATGCTCATGGCCTTGGCCCGGCAAATTCCCCAAGCCGATCGTTCCACCCGTCAGGGCAAATGGGAGAAATCCCGGTTCATGGGCGTCGAAGTCGCCGGCAAAATTCTGGGGCTGATCGGCTGCGGCAACATCGGGTCGGTGGTTGCCGACCGTGCCCAAGGCCTAAAAATGCGGGTCATCGCCTATGACCCCTATCTGTCGCCGGAACGGGCGGAGGATTTGGGCGTGGAAAAAGTCGAACTGGACGCCCTGTTCGCCCGGGCCGAATTCATTTCATTGCACACGCCGCTGACCGACCAGACCCGGGATATCATCAACGCCGACGCCCTAGCGAAAACAAGACCGGGGGTTCGCATCGTCAATTGCGCCAGGGGTGGGCTGATCGTCGAAGACGATTTGTTGGCGGCATTAAATTCGGGCCACGTTGCCGGTGCGGCGCTGGATGTTTTTGCGGCTGAACCCGCCGCTAGCGACAGCCCGCTGTTTGGCTCGCCGAACGTCATCGCCACCCCCCATCTGGGAGCGTCCACAACCGAAGCCCAGGAAAATGTTGCCGCCCAGATCGGCGAACAGATCGGTGACTTTTTGACGCAGGGCGCAATTACCAATGCCCTAAACATGCCGTCGGTCAGCGCCGAAGATGCGCCCAAACTGCGGCCCTATATGCGCCTGGCGCAACAATTGGGCAGCTTCGCCGGGCAAATTACCGAAACCGGGCTCAAAGCGGTCACCATCCAGTTCCAGGGCCAGGTGGCGGAATTGAACACCAGGCCGCTTTCCGCCGTGGTTTTGGAAGGCCTGCTGTCGCCGTTGATGGATTCGGTGAACATGGTCAATGCGCCGGTGGTGGCACGGGAACGGGAAATCGACGTGACCGAGGTCGCCAACCAAAAGGAAGGCGATTACACGTCCTTGATCCGGCTGACCGTCAAAACCGAGCGCCGGGAAAGGACGGTGGCGGGAACGTTGTCGGCGGACGCCAAACCGCGATTAGTGGAGGTCAACGGCATCGCCATCGAGGCCGAATTAGGGCCCCACATGCTGTTCTTGGTGAATGCCGACAAGCCTGGGTTCATTGGCCAACTGGGCACCGTGCTGGGCGATGCCCGGGTGAATATCGCGACGTTTCAGCTGGGCCGCACCAAGATTGATGGCGAGGCAATTGCGTTGGTGGAGGTCGACGAGCCCTTGACCGAGGAGGTGTTGGAGACGGTTTCAAAACTTGACCTGGTGCGCCAGGCAAAAGTCCTTCACTTCCCCAGGCCAGCCGCCGGATGATCGGGACACGAGCCGGTCGTGCGCGGTACACTGGCCATCAATTCATCCTGCAAGCGTTCGACCATGAACCTGCAAGCGTTCGACCATGATTGAGAACCGCAATACCGGGCTGTTGCCCAACGGCCTGCGCGACACCCTGCCGCCCGATGCCGATTTCGAAACCCACGTGGTCGATCGGCTGATGGCGGGGTTTTCCGCGCGCGGGTACGACCCGGTCAAACCGCCGCTGATCGAATTTGAAGACAGCTTGTTGGAAGGCCCGGGGGACGCCGTCGCACACCGCATGTTCCGCCTGATGGACCCGTTATCGAAACGGATGATGGGCGTGCGACCGGACATTACCCCGCAGATCGCCCGCATCGCCACCACCCGGCTGGGCAACGCCCCCCGGCCTTTGCGGCTTTCATACGCCGGAACAGTGTTGCAGGTGGAGGGCAACGGCCTCACCCCCGACCGGGAAATCGTCCAGGCCGGGGTCGAATTGATCGGATCACCCGCGCTCACCGCCGACGCCGAAGTGATTTTGGTCGCGGCCGAGGCGCTGCGTAACGTCGGCATCAACGAGCCAGCATTCGATCTTGGGGCGCCAGCACTGGTGCCATTGGTGTGCGCCGGGTTAGGCATGGACGACGCAGCAACCGAACGAGCCCGGGCCGCGTTGGACCGCAAAGACACCGGAAGCCTGACCCGCCTAAGCACCGACCAGCGCAAAGTATTGGAAGCGTTGCTTGGCGCGGCGGGCCCGGCCGACGCCGCGCTGGAAAAATTGGCGGCGCTGGATTTGGCGCCCCAAGCCGTTGAACTGGTGGCGGCACTGGGGAAGGTGATCGGCCATGTGCGGGCGGCGGACCCCGGATTGCGCATCACTGTGGACCCGGTGGAATTTCGTGGACTGGAATATCAGACCGGGATCAGCTTCACAATTTTTGCCCGGGGTGTGCGCGGCGAACTTGGCCGCGGCGGCCGCTTTCCGCTGAGCACCGGCGAGACCGCGACGGGGGTGACTTTGTTCGTGGCCCCACTGCTACGGGCTGCGGACCAACTCGACCCCAGCCCCTGTGTGTATGTGCCGCTGGGCACCGCCCATGCGGTCAGCGCCAATCTGCGCGCGGACGGTTGGCGGACGGTGGCGGCATTGGAAAAAAACGGCGACCCCGAAATGGAAGCCGAACGCCTGGGGTGCTCCCATGTGCTGCGCAATAACAAACCCGAAGCATTGAGTGCAGATCGCGCCCAATGAGGGCGCGTGAATCTGAACGGAGAGAAATGGGTGCAGATCGCGCCCAATGAGGGCGCCTGAATCTGAAGGTGGGTTATGACAGATCGCGCCCGGCGCGGGCGCGGCGCGGAACAAGGAACGATTTCAGTATGGCGAATGTAGTGGTGGTGGGCGCCCAGTGGGGCGACGAGGGCAAGGGTAAAATCGTCGACTGGCTCAGCCACCGGGCCGACGTGGTCGTGCGCTTCCAAGGCGGCCACAACGCCGGCCACACCTTGGTGGTAGACGGCGTTACCTTCAAGCTTAGCTTGCTGCCGTCCGGGGTGGTGCGCGGCAAGCTGTCGGTTATCGGCAACGGCGTTGTCATCGACCCTGCGGCATTGTTCGCGGAAATCGAGGTGGTCGGCGGCCAGGGCATCGATATTGGCCCGCACAATTTGAAGATTTCGGAAAGTGCGACGCTGATTTTGCCGTTGCACCGGGAATTGGACGCGATCCGCGAGGACGAATCCGGCCATGGTATCGGCACCACCCGCCGCGGCATCGGCCCCGCCTACGAAGACAAAGTCGCACGCCGGGCCGTTCGGGTTTGCGATCTGGCCGACGAGCAAGGCCTGGAGACAAGGGTCGAATCCCTGCTGTTCCACCACAACGCCTTGCGCCGGGGCCTGGGCAAACCGGAATTGGATGCCGACGAAGTGCTGGCGGGTTTAACGGCGGTGGCCCCCGATCTGTTGGCCTATGCCGACCCCGTTTGGCGGCGATTGGACGAAGCCCGCCACAGCGGCCAAAAGATTTTGTTCGAAGGCGCCCAGGGTGCGATGCTGGATGTGGACCACGGCACCTATCCATTTGTCACCTCGTCAAACACCGTCGCCGGCCAGGCAGCGGTGGGTGCGGGACTGGGGCCTTCAACCTTGGACACGGTGTTGGGCATCACCAAGGCCTATACCACCCGGGTCGGCGCGGGACCGTTTCCCACCGAACTGACCGACGAAATCGGCCAAGGCCTGGGCGAGCGCGGTCATGAATTCGGCACCGTTACCGGGCGGCGCCGGCGCTGCGGCTGGTTCGATGCGGTCATGGTGCACCAGGCAGTGAAAGTCGGCGGCATCGACGGCATTGCCCTGACCAAGCTCGACGTCCTCGACGGCATGGAAGAATTGAAGGTCTGCGTGCGCTATGAATTGGACGGCACCGACGGCAGCTATCTGCCCGCCGCAACCCCGGCCCAAGCCATGGCCAAGCCAGTGTACGAGACTATGGAGGGGTGGACGCACAGCACACGGGGGGCGCGGAGTTGGGCCGAATTGCCGGCCACCGCCGTCAAATACATTCGCCGCATCGAAGAACTGATCGAAGCCCCGGTGGCGATACTATCCACCAGCCCGGAACGCGAAGACACGATCCTGGTCAAGGACCCCTTCCTCTGAACGTCACCCAAAAAGTTTAGATATCCCGGTCGCCGATTTTTTCGCGCAGAACCTCGATGGTGCTGCGGGCGCCGCGAAGGAATGGGTTTGCGGCCAAACCCCGGCGAAAAGCGGCAACGGCGTCTTCGGGTTGGTCTTTGATCATATAGATCTGGGCCAGCCCAGACAGGGCGCCGAAATGCCGCGGCGCCAATGCCAGTGTGCGCTCGATGTCGGCGATGGATTGATCAAAGTTTCCCATCATGAAATGCAAGGTCGCCCGCTTGTTCCAACCTTCGGCGAAGTCGGGCTCCAGGGAAATCAGTGCGCTGAACGCGTCCATGGCCAGATCGAAATCCTGACCGTTCATGGCCCGCACGCCGCGGGCGAACAGCAGGTCGGCGGTGTCGGAACCGGTTTCGCTCCACACCTGCCATATGGCCAGCTCGATCTGTAGGGCCTCGCGCGGGTCTTCCAGCTCATGCAGACGGTTGAACATGGCGTCGAGGCGGGAATCTGTCTGATCCGCCACCGCGCCCGCCGCCGCCAACAGCACGGACCCGGCTAGGAACGCAAACGTCAGTCGCTGGAAAAAGCGGACGGGCATGGAACAACACATAGGCCGACCGCGCCTAAACCGCCACTCAACCCTGCGCGAGGGCGGGGGGTTTTGGTCCGCCGGTGGCCCAGTCCAATAGCTCGGCGGTGTGGACCATAGGCAGATCGGTGAACCGCGCCATCTGGATCATGCAGCCGAGATTGCCGGCGGCCACCACCTGGGCCCCCGTGGCGGCGATATGCCCGGATTTGCGCGCCCCCAGGGCATCGGCCATTTCGGGCTGGAGCAGGTTATAGGTCCCGGCCGAGCCACAACAGAAGTGGCTCTCGGCGATATCTTTGACCGTGTACCCCGCTTGGTCCAACAGCGCCCGGGGCTGGGCCCGAACGCCCTGGCCGTGTTGCAGCGAACAGGCATCGTGGTAAGCGACGGTAACGTCCGAGCGATGCACCGCAGCGCCCAGGCCAAGTTCCGCCATGATTTCCGTGATGTCCCTGGCCTTGGCGGCGATCTTTGCGCCGGGCTGGGCCATGTTCGGGTCTTGGGCAAACAGATGGCCGTAATCTTTGACAGTTGTGCCGCAGCCGGAGGCCGTCACCACCACAGCGTCGATGCCGCCGTCGATGGACCGCCATGCCTTGATGTTGGCTTGGGCGTGTTCCCGCGCTTGGGCTTCATGGCCCATGTGTTGGACCAAGGCCCCGCAGCAACCGGCGGCGGCGGGGACGACAACTTCGCAGCCGTGGCGATTGAGCAATCGTATCGTGGCTTGATTGGCGGCACCGCCCAGTACCGACTGCACGCACCCTTCAAGCATGGCCACCCGCATGACCCGCTCACCGCGGGCCCGGTGAACACCAATCAACGACCGCGGTGGCGGAATGTTCGCCGGGGCGAACTGGGTCATTCGGGCCAAGGTCTTGGGCAGCAATCCTGACAGCATCCGCGCGGGCCTTGCTGCCGCCAGGGCCGCCCGAAACACGCCAGGCCGTGGCAGCACCGCCGCAATCAGCCAACGCATTAGCCGCTGGGAAATTGACCGGGTGTGATTGGCCTGGATGTGGCCCCGGGCAGTGTCGACCAAATGCATATAATCGACCCCGGACGGGCAAGCGGTCAGGCAGCCCATGCACGACAGACAGCGGTCGATGTGATGAACCGTGTCGGGGTCGGGAGCACCGCCTTTCTCCAGCATGTTCTTGATCAGATAGATACGGCCCCTGGGGCTGTCCAATTCGTCTCCGGTCAGCGCGTAGGTGGGACAGGCCGGCAAGCAGAACCCGCAATGCACACAGGCGCGCAAAATCCCGTTGGCCTCGGCGATGGGCGGCTTGGCTAATTGGCCCGGGGTAAACGACGTTTGCATTACAGTCCGTCCACCATGCGCCCGGGGTTCAGAATTCCTAACGGATCGAAGGCGTTTTTCACTCGGGCGTTCAAGGCCATCAAAGGCGCTGGCTCTGGGTGGAACACCGGCACCCTTCGGCGCAGGTCTTCGGACGCCCGTACCAGCGTGGCATGGCCGGAAAAGCCATCCAAAGCCCAGCGCACCGGGCCCTCGTTGGGGTCATCGTCTTCAACAGCGACCCAAATCAACCCGCCAGCCCAATCGACTAGGAACTCGGCGTCGCACCCCACGGAAATACGGGCCGCCACGAAAGCGACGCTGTCTGGCTGGACCGATATCCGCCACATCGAGTGATTGGCGGGCAGTAGTTTGCAGTCGCGAATTTCGGCCCACAGAGTCAAAGACTGCTCGTGGTCCAGGATTTGAACTTTGGCGTCTTTGTACTGTTCAGCCAAGGCTGCGGCCCGATCCGCGACCGAGTCCCCGGCACCTTCCAAGCGGATAGCGATGGCACCATCCGCTCTCGAAATCGCGGACACCGATGACCGCGCTCCGGCATTTGTGGTCAAATGCGCAAGGCCTGTGGCCTCGGCATCAGACCCCGCGACACGTTCCATTATCTCTGGGGCCGAGGAGATACTGTGTTCTTCGATCACGACCGTCCGAGTTTCCTTGGGGCGGGGCAGAGTTTTCAACGTCACCTCTGTCATCACCCCAAGGGTGCCCATGGACCCGGCCATCAATTTCGACAGGTCATAGCCGGTGACATTTTTCACCACCCGGCCCCCGGATTTGAACAAGTCGCCGCGACCGGAGATCGCCGCGATCCCCAGAACATGGTCCCGGGCCGCACCCGCAGTGATCCGCCTGGGGCCAGACAAATTGCAGGCGATGACGCCGCCGATTGTCGCCCCGCCCCCGTCGTTCCCCAGAACGTGGTCATAGTCCGGAGGCTCGAAGGCCAAGTGCTGGCCCGCCTCCGCCAGGGCCGCTTCCACCTCTGCCAACGGTGTCGCCGCCGCCACGGTTATTACCAATTCCTCGGGCTCGTACAGTTGGATCCCGGCCAGGGCGGAGATATCCAAGATCGCTTCGGCCTGAACTGGCCGGCCCAGGGCAAGTTTCGATCCACCACCACGAACATCCAAGGTGGTGCCGGACGATGCCGCATCCGCCACGGCTTCAGCTGTCTGGACCTCATCGCCGGGGGCGAGAATGCCGGTCACAGGCGCGGCAATTCCGGAAACCGGGTTTTGCCGCCGTGGACATGGACCCGGCCCAGCTCCGCACACCGATGCAGCGTTGGGAATACCTTGCCGGGGTTCAGGGCGCCTTCGGCGTCAAACGCACATTTCAGGCGTTGTTGCTGGGCCAAGTCGACTTCGCTGAAGACTTCGCCCATCAGATCGCGTTTTTCCACACCGACCCCGTGTTCACCGGTCAGCACCCCGCCTACGGAAACGCACAGCCGGAGAATATCCGCGCCGAATTGTTCCGCCCGGTGCAGCTGCCCCGGCTCGTTGGCATCGTACAATATGAGCGGGTGCAGATTGCCATCGCCGGCATGGAAGACGTTGGCGACGGCCAAGCCATAGCGCTCGGACAACGATCCGATTTCGCCCAACACCTGGGCCAGGCGGCCCCGGGGGATGGTGCCGTCCATGCAGTAATAATCGGGCGAAATGCGGCCGACCGCGGGAAATGCCGCCTTGCGCCCGGCCCAAAACTTGGCCCGGTCGGCTTCCGATGCGCTGGCCCGCACGGTCGTCGCCCCGTGGGTTTTGGCAATTTCCCCGACCTTGCCGGCCAAGGATCGAACCTCGGCCTGGGTGCCGTCCACTTCGACAATCAGTAGCGCCGCCGCCTCCGTGGGGTAGCCCGCGCCGGTAAATGCCTCGGCAGCGCGGATGGCGGGTCCGTCCATCAGCTCCATACCGGCTGGAATAATGCCCCCGGCGATGATTGCGGCGACGCAGTCCGCCGCCGCCTGGATCGCATCAAAGCCGATCAGCAGGGCTTGGGCGGACTGGGGTTTTGGCAGGATGCGTACGGTGACCTCGGTGATGACCGCCAACAAGCCTTCGGACCCCGCCATGATCCCCAGCAAATCGTACGCGGATTGATCCAGGTGCTTGCCGCCAAGGCGCACCACCTCGCCGTTCATCAGGACCGTTTCCAGCCCCAGGAGGTTGTTGGTGGTCAGGCCGTATTTCAGGCAGTGCACGCCACCGGAATTTTCCGCCACATTGCCGCCGATGGTGCAGGCGATCTGGCTGGACGGGTCCGGGGCATAATAAAACCCGCGGCTCGCAACGGCGTCCGAAATTGCCAAATTGGTGACCCCGGGTTGGGCCACCACGCAACGGTTGGCGTAGTCGATATCCAAAATCCGGTTAAACCGGGCCATCCCCAACAGCACCCCGTCGGCCAAGGGCAAGGCGCCCCCAGACAAGGAC
>JAKZSO010000226.1:0-27748 GCA_047517625.1 Alphaproteobacteria bacterium | reverse complement strand
GCCAAATCCTGTGACATCAAAGCGCCGCGCCGAGGGTCCCAACACAGGCTGGAGTGGCTGTCATCGGCTTTGGCCTCCAGTACGGCGCGCGCCGCGCGGCTGGCCCATTGGGCGGCATGGTGCGCCATCAACCTTGGTTCGACCAATTCCGTGGGCGCGACCCCGCCCAATGCCGGCAAATCCACCGTTCGCACCACTAGATCCACACCCCTCGCCAAGCCCCGGAGTATGAACCAAACCGGTTGGCTTTAGTGAACCGGCGAAGGTGCCCGGGCGGCGATCTACATCCCGGTCAGGATGGCGTGGAGTTCTTGGCGCGTGGCCGCCTTTGCGTCGACAACAATTTCCATGGCCTTGTCCGGTTTTTCGCCGTCCAAAATCAAAGAGTCTTCGAGCAAATCATTTTAAAGTGTCACATCGGCCCACAACACCGTCGGCGACCAGCTCGGGGGTCATGTCGCCCCCGGCGTCCAGCGCGGACTGAACGCCGACGATTAGTTCGGCGGAAACGCAATTGGCCAAAACGTCGTTCGCCGACAGGGCATAGGGCCCCATCCCAGAGGCGCACGCCGACACCACGACCGGCAACAATACGAAGACGCTAGATCGCTTTTTCACGCTGCCCTTCAATCGCGCTAGCCACGCACGCAAAAACATACCGTCGCGGCCAATCCCAGCGCGGTAGGCTCGTCCAAGCCCAGTGTTTCCATGAACCAGTTCACCAAGGCCTGGCCAAAATCGCTGATGCCTGGCTCCCTGGTTTCGCCGCGCTTGGCTTCTTCAATTTTCAAAGAAGTGCCCTGGGCTGCCCGGAATTCCAGCATGGCCGCTGAGATCCCGTGGCTGTCCTTACCCGCGACGCGGGCCGCTTTCATGGCGTCGACGTCGGAGGTGAAGCCGGTCAGCGCCAACAACCGACGATCGGACGCCTGCCGCGCCGAGATCGAAGGATCGGCGGGTTCGTTCGCCTCGGCTTCTATTTGTGCCAGCCACCCCAATGCTTCCCGGTGTTCGGTAATTGTCCTACCGCGGTCGTCATCGGCGGGAAGGGCTCCACGTTGGGCCAGACCATCGCGGATGGCGGTTCGCAATTTGCTGATGGTTTCTTCTTGGACGGTTTGGCCGCCACCGCCGCCGCCGCCGTCGTCGTTCTCTTCTTCTTCTTCCTCAGGCAGGTCGTGGTACCCGGCGTTGGCGTTGGCCGCCAGCATCATCCCGGCCAATAATGCGGCGAAGAACCCAAACCTTTTCATTGCGTTGCCTCCAGACGCCAGCGCCGCGAAAAGACGCCGGTTTTCAAACCGTCGATCATGAAACTGATTTGCGTCCGGGCTGTCATCCCACAATCGGGTGATGCCGGAGCGCAACCCAACGACTGGCGCGTTAGTTTTTTTCGCCGGAGTCGGCGGCGTCCACCGGCAAATTCACGGCAACCGCCAGGCGGATCACATCGCCGCGCTTGGATGAGTTTGTCTTGGTCCGGACTGACTTAACCTGGAACCGGACGGTTTCGTACGAGACATTGCGAATATCGGCGATATCCTGGGTGGGGTGGCCGTTGACCATCAAACGGCACACGTCGGCTTCCGCCGTGGTAAGACCGAACAGGGCCTCCATTCCGCCCGTGGAAATCACCCGATCGATTGTGCGGGTCAATGACGGTAACCATGGCGCCCTGCAGATCGTGTTCTTCTGTTTCGGTGAGCGGTGATACGGTCAAAAGCAATGCCTCGGACGAATTCCGCCGCCGCGCCGTCAACAGCTTACCGGAATCGAGTCCCTCGGCCTTGGCGGTGGAAGCGGCGGACTTTATAGCCGCCGCCAGTGCGGAATGGTCTTCCTCGGAGCCCGCCCGCAGCCCGCCGCGGGTATCGATAATCAGGCCATCTTCTTCGTCCAGAATGCGCTCGGCCTCGGCGTTTTTGATGACAACCAGGCCGATCTCATTCAACAGCAGAACGCCCACGTGAAATCGATCCAGCGCCGCCAACACGCGCTGAAAACGCGCTTTCAGGATTTGAAAAGGCCTTGTCAGTTCGACGACTTTGGCAAAGTGGGGCAGGAAGATTTGTGCCACTTGTTCCTCTGCCTTGGTCATCAGTCCGCGCCCATTGGCGTAGTGGAATGTCAGGGCGTCGAACCACACCCCGTTGTCGTTAAGCCGCGCGGCGGTGCGGCGGAACGTCCCCAAATCATTTTTCAGGAATTCGACGGTTTGGAGTTTCGAATAATGGACCCCGAAGTTGCAAAGATCGTCGTCAGATCCAAATTTGAACACCGGGTATTTGATAAGGGTCTCCACCATTGGGGTTTCGTACACCGCGAAATTGTCGCGAAATTTGTTCTTCACGGCGTCGGAATAGGTCGCGCCTTGAATGCTCACCTCGGGCTGGGTGAAATCGCTGAGGATCAGGTTGGAGTGTTTCGCGCCAACGGCCGGCGCCACTTCGGACAGCACATCGCGCCAGTCCCCGGGGCTCAGGACCAAGTCATAGATGCTCGAAATCAGCCCAAGATGTTTTTCGGTGATTGCTATGCCCTCCCGATCATGCCCAATCATCGTAGCAAGCGGGCCCGCGCTCAGCCACCGGTTCCTGGTCACATTTGACGGGAATGTGTACGATTAGCGGAGCTTTGGGGTCGAAATATATGCCTGCAAGGACCAACAATTGTTGGTTTCAGTGATTCACAATGTGCGGTGGTTTGCCGCCGCCTTGATCGTCGCTTCGCCCGGGCTTTTTGCAGGCCCGGTGCGCGCCCAGCAAGTAACCACGGCCCAGGGCGCCTATACCGAGGCCCAGGCGGCGCGCGGTTTGGAACTTTTCACCAGCAATTGTGCCCACTGCCACGGCCCGGAATTGACCGGCGATGGCTTCTTTGTGCCGTCAATTGGCGGCGTCGATTTCAGAAATTTTTGGAATGGCCGGCCGGCGGTCGATATTTTTGACTTTGTTGCTGAATTCATGCCCTTCGACCAGCCCGGCGAGCTGGATGCCCAGACCTATGTGGATGTGATCGCCTACATCATGCAGTTTTCAGGTTACCCCGCCGGTGAAAACGAGCTGCCCCTTGATCGAGAAGGATTGGCCCAGGTCAGGATCGTTGGCCTCCCTTAGAAATTCCGCCCCGCGCACACCCTTGGTGTAGGATCAGACACCGGGGAGCAGTGTATGAGCCAACTTAGCGCGGCGGCGGCTAGTCCGTTCGGAATCGCGGCCTTTATTTTTCTGGCCTTGGGCGTAGCGGGCCTGTTCGGCCTGGTCGGAAAGGGCGCGCGGGCTTCGTTGGCCGTGGCCGGAATCGGCAGTTTCGCCATTCTGTTCGTGGTGGCGGTGCTGTTTCCGATCCCGGGGCCGGGGGGCACGGCGGAGACCGCAGGCGACCCGCCAGCAACTCCAGAAGTCCGCCAGACACCCCAGGTTCAGGTTCAGGTCGAAAGGCCGGATCAGCCGGCTGCACCGCGCGACATTCGCCGCGCCCGTGAGCTGCTGGCGGAAGCCCAAGAACACAACAACCTTGGCCGCACCGCCCAAGCGCGCGAGGCCTTTGCCGACGCCGAAGACCGGTTTCGTGAGGCCGACGATTTGGGTGGCGCCGGGGCGGTAGCCATGGGCTTAGGAAATCTCGAAGCTTCCCTGGGCCAATCGGACGAAGCCCGGGACGCCTATGCCAAGGCCCGGGATCTATTTCGGCGGTCGGGCAGCGAACTTTCGGAAGCTTTGGTTCTGGCGGCGCTGGGTGATCTGGAGAAAACGACGTTGCAATTCGCCGCTGCCAGAGCGGCTTATGCGGAAGCACGGCAGGTGTTCGCTGACATCGGTGGCGGCGACGGCGGCGGTCACATTTTGTTGGGACTGGAAGCGCTGGCGGCGATGCCCAACGGCGAGGAGGCCGCGCGCCGGGCCTTGGGCGAAGCGCATTTGCTGTACCAGCAAATCGAAGATCCAAAGGGCTTGGGGTTGGTGGCGCGGGTCACCGCTGACTTGGAGCGTACCCTGGGTCATGTCGGCCAAGCCTATACCCAATATCGCGACGCCATCGTTCTGATGGAAATGGCGGACGATCGCGAGCAGCTTGCAGAGACGTGGCTGCGGCTGGGCAACATGGAATTGTCCCAGGGATTTCACAACACCGCCGACGACGCCTTAAGGCGATCTCTGGCCCTGTACCAATCGATGGGCGCCTACGAAGGCGTCGCAAAGGGACAAATGGGCTTGGGGCATTTGCGAAGACTGCTGGGCAAGTACGAGGAAGCCTTGCTGCGCTATACCGCCGCACTGGATGCTTACACCGGCGTGGGCGACTCCAGTGGCCAGGCCACGGCGGTTTTCGGAATGGCCGAAACGGGGCGCCTCGCTGGCCGGTGGTCAGCGGCCAGGGACCGCTACACTCTGGCGATAGCCTTAGCGGACCGGGGCGGCGAACATGGCCTTGCCGCCCTGGGCTGGTTGGGGTTGTCGCGCATGGAAATCGGGGTCCAGGTCGCCGCGCCCATTTCCCAAGCGGTGGCCGTGGCACAAGACTCCGGCGACGAGCGCGCCAGGGGTTTGGTGTTCCTGGCCTGGGGTTCATACCAGGCTGGTTCCGGTGACGCCGCCGTGGCCCGGGAATTTCTGGTCGCGTCCGCCGCGGCGTTTCAGGCTGGCGGGCTGCCGCTGGGCCAAACCGCGGCCCTGGCGGAACTGGCGGTTCTGGAACGGGATCAGGGCAATCCAGCGGCGGCGGACGCGGCGATCGCGGATGCCCGCACCCACATGGCGGGGCTGGACGATCTCCTTGCCGCCGCCAACCAGCTGCTCGGGCTTGGCGATTTTGGCGAACTGCGGGTTCACCTGAACGAGCAGGGCGAGGAAATCGATTACGAATTGGATGATGCACCGGGGGCTGAGGTCGTGGCAGAGGCCGCGCAAGAAGAACCGGTAAGGGATGCCCATGCCGAAGCATTACTCGGATATCCCCTGGCCAACGCCGAGGCGACGGCGTTTTTGACCAAAGTTTTTGAATTGATGAGCGCCCCGTGATCCGAAATCCGATGCACCAGTACGCGACGTGGATCGGTGCCGCGGTCATCGCCGCGATCGCTTGTTCCACCACCGCGAACGGCCAAGACTTGTCGCTGGGGCTGGCCGCGGGCGGGGCCATGCGCGTCGGCACAAAAATCACAATGGAGGTCCAGGCCCAGGCGCGGCAGTACCGGTTCGTCGGCGCCGTGCTTAGCCGCGAGGGCGGCGTGACCTATGAATGGTTCACCACGTTCCCGGCGACCGCCGTCGGCCACCGCACCCTCGGCGATGACTTGCTGGCCACCGCCCGCGCCTATTGCGCCTGTCACCGCGGATGGGAATTTGGGCCCGTCACTGGCGCCACGTCCTTGTGGATCAGCCGCGGGGTTTTCGAAGACCTGGTGGAGCGGGGCGAGGCCGATTTTCGCTATAATCCCCAATCCATAGAAATGGAAGACGCGCATCTGACGTTCGTTGGCAGGGAAACCGTGGACGTCCTTGTTAATGGCGTGAACCGCCCCTTGCCGGCAATTGTCGCTGCGACCGATGCAGGCGTGACTTTCTGGGTCCACGACGACCCCACCGATCCGCTGGTGCTGCGGGTCCAGGGGCCGTGGTCGGCTCGAGTGACCTCGATCCTGCAACGGCCGGACGACCGCATCGGCACGGTCCGGCGCATCAACAATTGGGGCCTGCATTCAATCGACCATGGCCAGGGGGATCCGATTTTTGTCCTGCACGGTGGCCCGGGCATGGAGGCCGACTATTTTCTGCCGTTTCTTGACGAGCTTGAAACCAAAGCTCGCCTCATTTACATCGACCAGCCCGGTCACGGATTGTCGGAACGTCAGCCGCCGTCCCTGAAATACACCGTGCAAGCCGCCGTCGATGCCGTCGAAGGCTTGCGCGCAGCCTTGGGGCTGGACACCATCACACTGCTCGGCCATTCCTACGGCGGATTTGTGTCCCAGCTTTATGCCGCTCAATACCCTGACCGGGTGGCCCGATTGATCCTGGTGGACACGGCGCCGAGTTGGGGTTGGGGGCTGGAAGCGGCCGCCAACATTGCCCGCTACGGCACACCGGATCAGCGCAATCCGCCTCGGGGTTTGTCCGACGACGAGCGGCTGCGGATCATGTTTCCGCTGTATTTCTCGCCCCAGGATAAGGCGTTGTCCGAGGCCTTTCTGGACCGGGTGATTTTGTCGCCCAGACCGTGGTTCGAGCTGCCGAAAACCGCCGCCTTCCGGTTCTTTGACATGACCGAGGAACTGGGCGGGATCGCCGCCCCGACGCTGGTGTTGGTGGGGGAGGACGACCTGATCACCACTCCCACCCAGGCGCGAAAACTGGCTGACCTGCTGCCCAACGCCCGGCTGCACATTTTCCCCAACACCGGCCATAACCCGTTCGTCGAAGAGACGGCCGACTTCAACCGTATCGTCGCCGAGTTTTTAGCGGAGACGGCGCGGTGAAACCTTTTCTTGAGGGACGTCTATCGAAGGAACTTCGTCACCTCCGCCGCAACACGCGCAGGAGCCAGATCTGAGGCATCGATAATCGGAGAACGATGCCGCTGAAAAGTCTTCCGAACCATTGGCGCAGACTTCGAATTTCTATCGATAAAGTCTTCGACCGAGCCAACGACCCGCGCCAGATCCAGCCTGCGTGTTTCGTCGGAATTACGGGCGCGAAGCCTTTGCTCGATCACTGCGACGCGCGCATCCAGCAAAATCGCTTCGGTCTTCAGGCTCGGAAAATCCTCCCCAATTGTTTTGACTTCATCGATCTGAGAAAATCCGCACACAACGACCGATACGCCGCCTACCGATTTTTCACTTGCTAGATTCATCCAGTGCCGGGTCTCACCCAATCTCCAATCCTAGTCTGCATTGTCGGGCACGCCGCGCTCGTCGAAGTCATGAACGTCGTACTTTGCCGACAGGATCTTCCGCAGATGAGGAATGATTGTCGATTTCCCAACGCCTGGCACGCCGGTCACGAAAAAGATCGCTCCCCCAGCCAAGCTAGTTTCGCGCCCCCGCCAGGATGGCTGCCGCTTCCGCATTCATGGGGCCGGCGCAATCCCACATGCGGGCGGGGACTTCCAAGATTTTCGCGGTGGCGCCGCTTTTGCGCATTGCCGGGTGCGCGATCACCGCCTCGGCGATCGACGGCCGTTTGGGGTCAAAGCCGCCGGAGATGATGATCTCAGGCTTCGCCAGCAGCAAGTGCTCCATGGACATGTAGCCCCAGTACGAAATGCCCACATCCTCGGCCATGTTGTGGAGGCCCGCCGCCATCATTGCCTCGTGGTAAAACGTACCCGGCCCCACGGTGAATCCGTTGGGCAGGTAGACGGCGGCCACCGGTGCCATTTCATCCGTGGGTGGCGGGATCGCGGCCAACGTCGCGTCCATTTCCGCCACCAGGACTTCGGCCTTTTCTTCTTCGCCCAACAACGCTCCGACATTGCGGATGTGCGCCCGCACCTCCTCGAAATTGTTGGGGATGCTCAGGACCTCCACACGGTAGCCGGTGCGCCGCAGCATCTGGACGGCGAACGTGGCGCTGAACTGCCCGGCCAACACCAGGTCCGGCTCCAGCGGCAAAATCTCCTCCGCCGCTCCGTGGTTGATCGCCGCGACCTTCGCCGCCTCGGCGTGCATGAAGGAATAGGCCGGGTCCAAGGATAGAAACGTCAGGGACTTTATGTGGGATGGATCCGCCATCATCAACACCAGCTGGTCCAGGCAAAGATTGATCGAAACGACCCGTTGGGGCTTGGCCCCGCCATCGTTGGCCAGGGCTGGAGCGATGGCCTGGGTGACCAGGGATGCGAGGGCCAACAGGGCGGCGGTGATGCGCTTCATGGGGTTTCCTTTTCTAGCTTGGGGTGAGCGTGCGCGGGGGCTTTTGGGCGAGGTTCAAGATTTCGAAGATACGGTCTAAATCCAAATGGGTTTCGACGGCGTCGGCGAGGTCGTCAATTCCGGCCTCGCGAATGGCGGCGTGGTCCGACGATCGGGGTTCGGCCAATCCCGCCCACCGCAACAAGGCGTCGGCGGCCGGGGCAGACTCGAACGCTCCGTGCAGATAGGTCGCCAAAATCTGCCCGTCCTCGGAGATCGCGCCATCGGCGCGGCCGTTCAGCTGGGCGGCGGGGTGGGACAAGGCGGGCCCCGACGATTCCCCCGCATGAATTTCGTAGCCGGTGACCAGCGGCCACCGAGGGTCAAAGTTCCCGAAACATTTTCCAGGCGTTTTTGCCGCGCCAGAGTCGTCGACAAACCCAACCATCCCAGTCCGTCGGCACTGCCCGGCGGACCTTCAATGCCGTTCGGATCATGGATCGAATGCCCAAACATTTGCAGCCCGCCACAGATGCCGATGACCTTGCCGCCGAACCGCAGATGCCGGGTGATCGCGACGTCCCAGCCGCTGGCGCGAAGCCATTCCAAATCTCTGAGGACGGATTTTGATCCTGGCAAAATGATTAGGTCGGCGGGAATTGGCGTATCGCCCGGTGCGGCGAAGGTGAAATCGATCTGGTCATTTATCCGCAACGGATCAAAATCGGTGTGGTTGCTGATATGGGGCGGGGCGGGGACGACAACGCGGAATCCGCCTTTGCCACGGTCCTCACGGTCTCGGGGCAGGGCGTCCTCTGCTTCAAGATACAGATCGCGCAGATAGGGCAACACCCCCAAAACCGGTTTTCCAGTGCGGTTTTCCAGCCAGTCAAGTCCGGGCTTGAGCAGCGCCAGGTCGCCGCGAAACTTGTTGATGACGAACCCGCCGACCCGGTCCTGTTCGGACTGGCTGAGCAAATCCAAGGTGCCGACCAAATGGGCGAACACCCCTCCCTTATCGATGTCGGCAATCAGGATCACGGGGCAGTCGGCGGCCTCGGCGAAGCCCATATTGGCGATGTCGCCTTTGCGCAGGTTGATTTCCGCCGGGCTGCCCGCGCCCTCCACCAACACCGCTTCGTATGCTTCTGACAGTCGGCGGTAGGACTCCATCACCGCCGCCATGGCGAAGGCTTTGTAGTCGTGATAGTGGCCTGCCTCCATATCGGCGATGGCGTGGCCGTGAATGATGACCTGGGCCCCGGTGTCGGAGTTGGGTTTCAGCAACACCGGGTTCATATCGGTGTGGGGGGCCCGGCAGGCCATGGCCTGAACCGCCTGGGCGCGGCCGATTTCACCGCCGTCCACGGTGACCGCCGAATTCAACGCCATGTTCTGCGGCTTGAACGGCGCCACGCGGACACCGCGGCGCGCCAGCACCCGGTCCAAACCAGCCACCAGCGTGCTCTTGCCGGCGTCCGTTGTGGTTCCCTGAACCATCAGTGCTGGTGCCGCCATGCCGCTTGCCCGCGCCTCCCATTCAAGCCCGTCATCTCAACAGCATCAAATGTGTGGGGAGGGATCGGGGCAGCCGTGCCAGTGCCCCGGTACCGCCCTCCGCGATACCGCCGATCGAACGACCCAGGCCGGTTTCCGGGCTCGCGAGCGGGACTTTCATCCCCGGAGCAACGCCTTCCCATGCCGAATTCGGCACAGTGGCGATCTGTTGCTCCTGGCCTCGCTTACCGTTGCGGGGGCAGCGCCGGGATTGCACCGGCTTCCCGTTTCATCCTGGCTCCAGATGGAACCCAGGATACCGAGGTCGAAAATCTAGCCTAGGCGTGGGTGCCGCCGCCGTCAATCCGGTGAAGAATTGCCGCGCTTTCGCGCAACCCTATCCGCTATATTCTTGCCATCGAAAGGCGGGAAAAGGTGCAACGATGATCGTTGTGTGGGTGGCCGTGGGCAGCGCGTTGGGCGGGGCCGGGCGCTATTGGCTGTTCGAATATGCCGCCCGCAATTTCGCCGGTGAATTCCCCTGGGGCACGTTGATCGTGAACGTAAGCGGATCGCTGCTGATCGGCCTGTTCGCCACCTTGACCGGGCCCGAAGGAAGATTTGAGATGGGCGGTGCCGGACGTCAGTTCCTGCTGATTGGTATTTTTGGCGGCTTCACCACGTTTTCGGCGTTCAGTTTGGAAACGCTGACCCTGGTCCAAAACGGCGACTGGTGGCCCGCGGCCGCCAACATCGTTGGCTCGGTGGGCCTGTGCCTGATTGGGGTTTGGGCCGGGTCCATGCTGGCGGTGACGATTAACCGTTGAACCCGGTGCTTCAGTCACTTGCGCCTCATGTGACTGTGATTTAGGGCGGCGCCGCCGCCGTGGTACTCCAGGTTTCTCACAGCCAGGAGGGCGAGCGATGGGTGCGAATTTCCGCAAATTTTTCCTAGTGGCGATTGCCGCTGGCGTTATCGGATTCGTCGCCGGCAACGCCTTTTGGTATTTGGCAAGCCCCCTGTGGATCGACGTCGAAGTTAGCGAGGTGGTTTCCGAAGCTCAAATCGAAGCGACACTAGCCTCCGGTACCTTCACGGATACGGATCGTTTGCACAGGGGCCAGGGCAGCGCCACTATTTTTCAGGGCGCCGATGGTGGCCGGCTTCTGCGTTTTGCCGATGAATTTCAAGTCACCAATGGCCCTGACCTGTGGGTCTGGCTGGTCAAGCACCCCAACCCCGAAAACTCGGCGGATGTCCGTGGTGCTGAGTACGTGGACTTAGGCCGCCTAAAGGGCAATGTCGGCGACCAAAACTATGAAATTCCGGCGGACGCCGATTTGACTGGGGTTGGGGCAGTGGTGGTGTGGTGCAAACAGTTTAGCGTGTTGTTTTCGACCGCGGTACTGGCGCCCTAAGCGCGCGAAAAACGGGAGGCTGGAATGACACCCAGCCTCCCGCAGGTGGCGCGTCCCGGCTGGGACTACCGGACAATCGAGCGCCGTCCGGTGTCGCGGTCGATTTCGATTTGCATGACCAGGGAGTCATCAACGGTCACGACGTCGACCACATAGGTGTCTTCGCCTTGGGAGACCACCCCGCACACCTTCAGGCGGTCGTTGCCTTGCAGGATGAGTTGGGCTGAAACCAAGGTGCCGGCCTCATCGGCGGTGAGCTCCAGATCGCGGTCTTCGCCGCCCGGCCTTCCCAGCCGCCAGTGGCCCGCTGCTTGTTGGCCACCCCCGCGCATTATTTGCTGGCCGCCGCCGCGCGTCATTTGATTACCGCCGCCGCGGCCGCCGCGCAGTGCCAGGGGGCCATTGGCGTCCTGACCGCCGGGCGCGAATCGTTGGCTCTGGCCGGGGCCGCCAGCCGCCTCGGGTCCGACATAGGCACTCTGGGCGCCCGGGCCCAATCCAGCCGCCGGTGCAAATTGGGTCTGGGCCGTCGGGCCGGCTGGCGTGACGCCGTCAACAAGGCCCATGGCAGCCCCGGCGCCAAGAGCACCAATAGAGATTGCGGCGATTGTTGTGACGAAAATGGTTGTCTTAGGTGACATGGTTGCTCCTCGATCCTACTTGAATGACGACAGTGTGGGCCCCATCCACAAAAGTTTTAACGGGGCCCGCCCCGGCATCCGTCGCAGGAAAATGGGCGATTGGTTTCTGGCGGTGTCGTTGTGTAGGCTGGCCACGATGGAGGGTGCTGACTGGGTGTCCATGGCGAACTGGTTTTTCACTTACAATCGGCCGGGCCGCGGCAAGGGTTTCGCCGCCGCCGCCTTGCTCGCGGTTGGCTTGGCGGTGGCTGCCACGCCGGCTGTGGCCCAGGAAGACGCGTGGGAGGAATTCGCCATTGGCGGGGTCGAGGCCTTCAACCGGGGAGATTTTGCCGAGGCGGCGGAAGGCTTTGCCCGAGCTCTGGTCATTGCCCGGGGGTTCGAGCATTCCGACCAACGGCTCATCACCAGCCTGGCAAATCTTGGGATGGTCTATCAGCGCTTGGAACTGTTCGACGACGCCGAGCCAATGTACCAAGAGGCGATTCGCATCCAGGAATCCACCCTGGGGCCACGGCACCCGGACCTGTCGGCCACCCTTAGCAGTCTGGCGGAACTGTACATGGCCCAGCAAAAATGGGCCGATGCTGAACCGTTGCTGACCCAAGCCTTGGAGATTCGTGAAGCCGCGGCCGGGCCAAATCACCCGTTCACAGGGTTGGTGGTCTTCACCCTGGGAGAAATTGCTCTGGCCCAAGAAAATTGGCAGCAGGCGGTGGCAAGATTCAGCCGGGTGTTCACGATCCGCCAACAAAATTTTGGCCCCGTTCACCAGTCGCTGATTTATCCGCTGACCCGGCTGGGGATCGCCTTTCACGCGCTCGGAGATTTGGAGCAGGCCGAGTTGTCATTTTCCCAAGCTTTGGAAATATGGAACACGGTACCGTTGCCGGTCTCGCCCGAATACCTGATGACCTTGGAGGCTGCCGCCGCCCTGTTTCGAGCCGTCGGCCAGCGCGAAAGAGGCACGGAGCTGGAAGCCACCGCCGCCGACATCCGCGAGCTGCTTTAACCACAAGGCCTCGTCCTTCGACAGGCTCAGGATGAGGCCGCAAAAAAACACCTCATGGTGAGCTCGTCGAACCACGAGGGTGGGGTGTCGTTTTCAGGAGGTTGATGGCGCCCGGGTTAGCGCGGCACCCCGGCGCGATCGTCGATTTCGGTGGGTACATCCACCGCCGGGTGGGTGGCCTGATCGAACATGAATGCGACGGCCCCGCCGATCAGCATGGAAATCACCGCAACGGCCTTCCAATCCAGGTCGCCGATCCGCAAGCGCCGGTGCAAGATCGAATTGCGGCCAAACGCCATGCTGACGAACGCCGCCACGGAGCAAATCACCCAGATTGTTATGGTTGCCGTCATCGCAAACCGTCCCCGAGGCCAACCGTGCGAGCGGGAGGCTGCCCGCTTATACCATACAGCCGGTTGCCAATTCACGGCCCCCGGTGGGTCGCTAACCTGGCGGCCAGTTTGGCGCGCACTAGCCTCCTGGGTTCAGTTCCTCAAGGATCGCCCGGGCGATGGCGATGGCGTCCACCCGAGGGGTGCCCGGCAAAAGGCGCGGATCGTAAAGCACCCTGACCAGGACATGGTCGATGAACGACAATGCGTCCAGTTGCAGGGTGTCGTTGAAGATCGAGGGGATGATGCCGGGATCATCATTGGGCAGCCCCAGTGCCTGGGTGATTTCCTCCACCAAGCAGTGCTCGACCACCTCCGGAATATTATCCGAGTTGATGATGATGCGGGCAGCTTGCAGCGCCCCCACCCCCGGCGTTGTAGTAGCTAAGAAAAAAGCATCGGGCGCCCTCGGTTCCCACAAGATCTGTCGGTTCCGCAGCCAACGCCAGCCCCGCCTCCTCCATCCGGGCCGTGTCCGTAAACCAAATTATCATCTGCTCGCCAGGGTCGGCCGCCGCAATCTCCTCGAATCGCAAATTCGAAAAACGCGTCAGGGTCGCCATGTGGGCCTCTGCCGCCCCCCGGCTGCGCTCCACGACGGCGGTAATGCCCCCGAACTTGTAGCGGATAACCCCGTCCCACTTGCGGATGATGGTCGCTTCCCGGCCCGGCACTTCGTTGCCGAAAACGACCGTTTCGAAATAGCCGATCAATTGGTCATTGGTGGGGCGGTCTTGGCCGGCGGCCGCGGTGGCGCCCAGCGCGATCGCGATGGCGAAACCGAGCGCTTTCATTTCTCCTCTCCGCCGAGCCCTGGCCCCACGTCCCCGCGGTCCACGGCCACCGCCTTGATCAACGCGTAAACCGCGACACCCGGGGCCAAGCCAAGATCGCTGGCCGAGCGCTTGGTTACCTGGGCCCAGATGGGCACGGAGCCCGCCCCACTGCCGATATCAAGCCGCACGTCTGCCTGGGCCGCAGCGCTCTCCTGGACTTCAAGTATTTTGCCAGGAAAAATATTTAAGACACTTATATTATTTGGTTTTTCCAGTGCCAAGGAAACATCCCGGGCGTGGATGCGGAGGCGGACTTTGCGGCCCGGTATCATCGTAAGCCCAGCGACCTGCAGCTTGCCCCCGTTGATTTCCAGGCTGGTCAGTCCGTCTTGTGCGCGACTTCCCACGATCGCTGTGATCACCGCCCCGGCGTCGTGAATCCCGGTCCATTGGCGCAGATCGATGCGCCCAAGAATCTCGTCCACCGGGCCCGCCGCCTTGGTCTCGCCATCGCCCATGACCACCATAGTGTCGGCGAGGCGCAGCACTTCCTCGACGTTGTGGCTGACGTAGACAATGGGGATGTCCAAGTGCTCGCGCATCTGCTCCAGGAACGGCAGGATTTCCGCCCGGCGGCCCGCATCCAATGCCGCCATGGGCTCGTCCATCAAAAGGATGCTGGGGTTGGCCAGCAAAGCCCGGCCGATGGCTACCCGCTGCTTTTCACCGCCGGACAGCGTCGCCGGCCGGCGATCTAGGAGCTGGCCCAATCCCAAAAGCCCGGTCACCTGGGCCAAATCGGCCCGCCCGTCGCCGGGATCGGCGCCCTTGGCGCCATAGGTCAGATTGCGCCCTACCGAAAAATGCGGAAACAGGCGGTCCTCTTGGAACACATAGCCCAGGCGCCGGTGCTCCGGCGGCAGATTGACGCCGGATTGGCTGTCGAACAACACAACGCCGCCGACAACAATGCGCCCGGCGTCCGGCCGTTCCAGGCCCGCAAGCATATTGACGACCGTGGTTTTGCCGGCGCCGGATGCTCCGAACAACGCGGTGACCCCGGCGTCCGCATGAAACGCCGCATCGATGGTGATCCCGTTGAACCGGCGTTGGCCGTTGAATTCGATCAGGCTCATAAACTCCGCCTCGAGTCCCGGCCCGTGAGCCGTTTAGTTAGGCGCCGGGCGATGATTTCCGAGGCAAAAATCGCCCCTAGTGCTAGTCCGATGGAGATCAGCACCAAACGCACGGCGGCGTCCTCACCCCCCGGGGTCTGCATCACCGAATACAAGGCCAGGGGCAGGGTGCGGGTCTGGCCGGGAATGTTGGAGACAACGGTGATGGTGGCGCCGAACTCGCCCAGGGAGCGGGCAAAGGCCAGGACCACTCCCGCCAAAATGCCCGGCGCGATCAGGGGCAGGGTGATGCCCAAAAATACCCGGCGCGGCGATGCCCCCAGGGTCCGGGCCGCGGTTTCCAAGCGTTCATCCACGGCTTCCAGAGACAAACGGATCGCCCGCACCATCAACGGCAAGGCCATGACCGCGGCCGCCACCGCCGCCCCCTTCCAGGTAAAGATCAGGGTGATTCCGAACCAATCGTAAAGCCAGCCCCCCACCGCGCCGTTGCGCCCCAACACCACCAACAGCAGATAACCCACCGCCACGGGGGGAACGACCAAAGGCAAATGGACGATGCCGTCCAACAGCAGCTTGCCGGGGAAATCCCGGCGCGCCAGAAGCCAAGCCACCAAGATGCCAAAGGGCAGGCTGACGCCAACGGCCCAAACCGCCACTATCAGGGATAGCCGCAGGGCTTCGATTTCGACGGGAGTCATCCGTTTAGCCCAGCCCGGTCAAGCGCCCGGTCCTTGGCCAAAACCATGCCGGGCAAAAACCGCCGCGGCTTCGTCGGACTTCAGGAACTCCAGAAACAATCGACTGGCCGCGGTCTCGGTCCCGGCCACGGCGGCGATGGGATACACAATCGCGCCGTGGCTGTCGGCCGGAAAGGTGCCGACCACCGTCAAGCCATCCACCAAATTGGCGTCGCTCGCATAGACGATCCCAGCCACGGCTTCGCCCCGTTCCACCAATGCCAGCGCCCCGCGTACGTCCATGGCCCGGGCCACCAATGGGTTCACGGCCGCCCACACCCCCAACGATCGCAGCGCTTCGCGGCCATAAATCCCCGCGGGCACATGATCCGGATCGCCCATGGCCAGGCGCTCACCCGCCAAGGCCTCGGCCAATGGAAACCCCGGAGCGATGGTCACATCGAACCGCGCGCCCGGCGCCGCGACCAGCACCAGCGCATTGGTGAGCAGGTCAACCCGGGTTGCCGCGACGATCGCCCCCAGATCCGCCACGTAGGTCATCCATTGGGGGCTGGCGGACAGGAAAATGTCGGCAGGTGCGCCGCTGGCGATTTGCCGGGCCAAAATGGACGATGCCGCATAGGACGCCCGCACTTCGATGCCGGGATGAGTTTCCTGGAACCGCGCCGTCAGCTCATCCATCGCCGTGGCGGTGCTGGCGGCGGCGAAAATCACCACCGGCTCTTGGCCCATTGCGGGGACGGACGCTAAAATCAAGGCCGCCGCCAGGGCAAAAGTCCGAAGCGAATTGATCATTTGGCCGCATAAAGCGCCGCTGGGTCGAACTCGGGCGCCATCATCACCGCGATTGCGCCAGCACGCACTGTATTGAACCAGCAGCTGCGGTGGCCGGTGTGGCAAGCGACGCCGATTTGGTCCACCGTCAACAACAGGGCATCGCCGTCGCAATCCAGGCGAATTTCCACTACCCGCTGGGTCTGACCCGAGCGTTCGCCCTTGCGCCATTGTCCCTGGCGGCTGCGTGAAAAATAATGGGCCTCGCCCTTGGCCAATGTCTGCTCAACCGCTTCCCGGTTCATCCAGGCCAGCATCAGCACCTCGCCAGTGTCGTGCTGCTGGACCACCGCCGGGACCAGTCCCTGGTCGTCAAAGACGATGGCGTCCACCAAGGCGGTGCCCGGTTTTGGCTCGTTCGCTGTACTCATTTTGGCAGCCCTTCGATTGCTCCGGGGCGGACCATATCACTCAAGCAGGTCGGCACCATTGGCCAGCGGGGTAAAACGTTATAACATTACGTCCATGGCAAACGCCCAGGCCGAGCCCCACGACCACGATCACAGCAAATGTGTCGCGGTTGCGTTGGCCGATGCCGAGGGCGCCTGCGCGGCCCAAGGCGCCCGGCTGACCCCCCAGCGGCGGCAAGTTTTGGAGCTGATTTGGCGCAGCCATGTGCCGGTGGGGGCGTATGAAATTCTGGACCGCATGCGCGATGGCGGGCGCCGGGCGGATCCCACAACGGTTTACCGGGCGCTGAAATTCCTTTCCGGGCGTCGGCTGATCCACCGCATCTCCACCCGCAACGCGTATATGGGATGCACCCAGCCGATGTCCAATCACCGGGCGCAGGTTCTGTTGTGCGACGGCTGCGGTCAGGCCACCGAGGTCGAATTGGGCGGTCTCGCCCAGGGGCTGGCCGATGGCGCCGCGGATTTGGGCTTTGCTGTCGCGGGCCAGACCGTGGAGGCTTCGGGTCTTTGCCGGACCTGCCAAACCGAGGCGAAATGACCATCCAAGACGCCGCCGCCACGGCCATCATTCGAGCCGAAAACGTGTCCCTTGTGATCGCCGGGGAAACAATTCTCAGCGCCATCAACCTGGCCGTAGCCGCCGGAGAAAGCGTCACTTTGGTGGGCCCAAACGGCGCCGGAAAAACCATGCTGCTGCGGGTGCTGATGGGTTTGGCCCCCGCTACCACCGGGGTCGTCACCCGGCGGCCGGGATTGCGGGTGGGATATCTGCCCCAATTCTTGGTTCCAGACCCCATTCTGCCCATGGATGTGCGCCGCTTCATCGGCGTTGGATCGGCCACCAGCCCCAGCCGCCGCGCCGAGGCATTGGCCGAGGTCGGCATCGGCGCGCTATCTCACAGACCGATCCATGAACTTTCCGGCGGCGAAATGCGCCGGGCCATGTTGGCCCGGGCGTTGTTGCGGGAGCCCGATGTCTTGGTGCTGGATGAACCGGTCCAGGGCGTCGACTTGGCGGGGCAGGTGGAATTGTACGGCCGCATCGCCCGGGCCCGGGAGAAAAGCGGCTGTGCGGTGTTGATGGTGTCACACGATCTGAACATGGTCATGGCCGCCACGGACCGGGTGATCTGTCTGAACCGCCACGTGTGTTGTGAAGGCGCGCCGGAGTCCGTGCGCGGTCATGCCGAATATCGGGCGCTGTTCGGCGACGCGGCGGATGACCTTGCGGTTTACACCCACCGCCATGACCACAGCCATGGCGCCGCCGGAGAGGTGGTGCCCCTGGAGGCCCATGAATGAGTCCCTGATTCCGGGGTTGATCGGTGGTCTGATGGTGGCGCTGGTGGCGGCGCCCATGGGCTGCTTCATTTTGTGGCGGAGGATGGTATTTTTTGGCGCCGCGGTTTCCCATTCGGCCCTGCTGGGAGTGGCGTTGGGGCTGGCCCTGGGCATCAATCTCACCGCCGGGGTGGTGCTCACGGCGGCAACCGTGGCCGTGTTGCTGGTGGTCATGCGCCGGGACAAGCGCTTGGCCGACGACACAATTTTGGCGGTCGTTGCCCATGGCGCATTAGCTCTGGGCCTGATCGCCCTGGCCTTGCTGGAAGGGCCGGACATCGACCTGGAAGCCGTGCTGTTCGGCGACATCGCGGCGATTACGCGTGGCGATCTGGTGTGGATTTTCGCCGGCGGCGGCGCCGGCTTGGCGGTGCTGGCGGCCATTTGGCGGCCGCTGTTGGCCATGACCGTGCACGAGGAATTGGCCGATGTGGAGGGCGCCCCGGTGGCGCTGGTGCGGGTCGTGTTCATGCTTACCTTGGCGGTGGTCGTCGGCGTGGCGCTGAAAATCGTCGGCGCCTTGCTGATCGTATCGCTGCTGATCATCCCGGCCGCGGCGGCCCGGCGCTTGGCGGCCGGTCCCGAAATGATGGCGCTAATCGCCGCCGTGATCGGCGTGGTTTCGGTGTTGGCGGGCCTCCAAGCCCATGTCGCCTGGGATTTCCCGGCGGGACCGGCGGTGGTCGTCGTCGCGGCTCTGGTTTTCGCGATCAGCGCCCCGGCCCCGAAACTCTTCACGCGGCCGAAGCGCTAAGCACCGCTGATCAGATTCCCGTGGCTGACCGGCGTCAGCCACGATCTGCTCGCGCGACCAGTTTTTCAGAGCCGGGCCAGTCCTGCCTCCAGATCGGCGATCAAATCGCCGGGGTCCTCGAGCCCGGCGTGGAGTCGCACCACCGGGCCCGGGTCATTCCAAGGCACCGCGGACCGGCCAAAACTCAAATCCAGGGGAAGCGCCAGACTTTCGAAACCGCCCCAGGAATAGCCCATGCCAAAAATTCCCATCCCGTCCATCATGGCCGCCACATCGGCGCCTGGTTTCAGAACGATACTGAACAACCCGGACGCGCCGGAGAAATCGCGCTTCCACAGATCGTGACCGGGGAAGCTTTCCAAGCCCGGGTGCAACACCCTGCTCACCTCCGGCCGGGCCTCCAGCCACCGGGCCAACTCGAACCCCGTGGTCTGGTGGCGGTCCAGGCGCGCCGCCAATGTGCGCAGGCCGCGCAGGGCGAGGAACGCATCGTCCGAACTCACATAAAGGCCCAAGCGGTGCACCAATTTCCGTAGGGATTTGAACATGGGGCCGCCGGCGGAAATCGACCCCATCATCAAATCGGAATGGCCACCGATGTATTTGGTGAGAGCTTGAATCGAAATATCAATTCCGGCCTCTAACGGTTTGAAAAACAACGGAGTTGCCCATGTGCTGTCCATGATGGTTACTATGTCGGAGCGGGGCTTGACCGCCTCAAGAATTGCCGGCGTGTCGTGCATTTCGAACGTCAGCGAGCCTGGGGATTCCAAGAAAACCGCCGCTGTTTCCGGCCGCAACAAGCCGCCAATTTCAGCCCCGATCGTGGGATCGAAATAGGTGGTCGTGATGCCCAGGGGGTTCAGGACATCGTCGCAGAACAGCCGGGTCGACGAATAGACGGCGTCGGTCACCAGCAAATGTCCACCCGGCCTGGCAACCGAAAGCAGTGTCGTGGTGATGGCGGCGGCGCCTGAGGGCACCACCAGGGTTTTGCCGCCGCCGCCTTCGATCTCGGCGATCGCGTCCTGCAAGGCGAAGGTGCTGGGGGTGCCCTGGCGGGCATAAGACATTTGTTCAGGATCCCGGGTGGCTTCGCGCAGGGCGGCCAGGGTCGGGAACAAAATCGTCGACGCCCGATGAACCGGCGTGTTCACCAACCCTCTGGTGTTCTCCGCCTTGCGCCCAGCGTGCGCCAACCGGGTCGTGTCCTTCGCTGGAGTTTTTGGCGAGCGCTTTGTCATCGCTCGATTGCCGTGTCTGCCCGGCCGCCCCATTCGGTCCACGATCCGTCGTACACCGCGGCGGCTGGGGCGCCGATCCGGTGCAGCGCAAACGCCAACAGCGCCGCTGTCACGCCCGACCCGCAACTGGTGACGATGGGGCGGTCTAAATTTACACCGCCGGCCTCGAAGCGGTCGCGCAAGGCCGCCTTGTCCAACAGCAAGCCGGTGACCGGGTCCACCATTCCGGTGCTTGGCACGTTCAGGCTACCCGGCATGCGGCCCGGGCGAATGCCGTCCCGGGGTTCCGGTTCGGTCGCGGTAAAACGCCCGTTCGAGCGGGCGTCGACGATCTGTTCCGGGGGCTCCGGACTGCCGGTGAGCGCCCGGATTTGATCCAAGCCGCGCACCTGCCCGGCATCAAAGTGTGCGTTGAACGCCGCCGCCGGCGGGCTCGGACTCCCGGATTCCAATTTTCCGCCGCTGTCCATCCAGGCCGCCAACCCGCCATCAAGCACGGCGACGGACGAATGGCCAAAGGCCCGGAAGGTCCACCAAACCCGGGCCGACGGGGCCATGCCGATACGGTCATAGGCGATAATGCGGTCGCCGGAGCCGATTCCCAACAACCCCACTGCCCGGGCGAAGGCGCCGGCATTGGGCAGCATGTGGGGCAGGTCGACCGAGTGATCCTTGATGGCGTCGATATCGAAACGGACCGCCCCGGGAATATGGCTGGCGGTAAACGCGGCACCCGGTTCGATGTTTTCCGACGGCAGATACCAGGTGGCATCGATCACTCTTAGGTCGGCCGCCCCGAGCTCTGGCCCGAGCCACTGGGCGGAGACCAGGGCGGGCAGGCCGCCGGTCACGCCCCGCCGGTCAACAAGGGCGCGATCACGGTAAACGCCCGGGCGCTCATGACGAACGGCCAAAGGGGCCCGTACAGAAGAACCTGCCACAGGACGAAGCCAAAAAGGGGTTCAATATTTTGGCTCCAGCCCCAGACGACGGCCGGGATGACGTACAAAAAATAGCCGCCGAGGTAAATCACCAGCGCTAGCCGGATTCCGGTCAGATTTTCGAACATGGCCATGATTTCCCTAGGCCCCTCCAGCGAAGGCGATGGCAACGCGCCGGTTCTGGCGGCCTTTCTTTTGAATCTTTGTGACCACGACTTCGCCGATCTCAGCCGTGCGGGCAACGTGGGTGCCGCCGCAGGGCTGTAAATCTTGGTCGCCGATGCGGATCAATCGGACGCGGCCCGCCCCCATTGGCGGCTTTACCGACATGGTTTTGACCAATTCCGGCTGGGCGGACAATTCTTCGTCGGTGATCCATTCGGTGGAAACCGGGTGATCCTCGGCAATGAGGCGGTTCAGTTCGGCAGTGATCTGCTCTTTCTCCAAGGTCGCCTCGGGGATATCGAAATCCAGCCGGGCCTTGGCGTCGCCGACGCTGCCGCCGGTCACGGGATAGTCCAGCACGGCGGACAGCAAATGCAGGCATGTGTGCATGCGCATGCGGCCAAATCTGATGTTCCAGTTGATTTCCGCCGTGATCTGGGCGCCAACCGCCAGGTCTGGGGCCGCGACGTCCTGGCCTGGAACCGGGATGTGGACGATGGTGTCCCCGGCTTTGATGGCTTCGGCGATGACGATCTCCGTCCCATCATCCAGGCGCAGCAAGCCCTGGTCACCGGGTTGGCCGCCACCGGTGGGGTAGAACACCGTGCGGTCCAACTCGATGCCCCGCGGGGTAACGGCGGTGACATTGGCCGGCGTGCTGCGGGCGTAGGGATCGTCCCGGAAAAGAGTCTTTGTCATTCAAGCCAGTTTGGAATGGGCAGGCCTTTTTCCCGCAGGAACGCCGGATTGAAAAGCTTGCTCTGATAGCGCCCGCCCAAATCGCCCAAAATGGTGACGATCGTGTGGCCGCGGCCCATTTGTTCGGCCAGACGCTTGGCCCCCACCAGATTGATTCCCGATGATCCACCCAGGCACCAGCCTTCGGTGAGGATCAGGTCGAAAATGACGTTCAAGGCATCGGTGTCGGTGATCTGGAATGGGGCATCCACTTCCAAATCCTCGATGTTCGCCGTGATCCGGCCTTGACCGATGCCCTCGGTAATCGAGTCGCCGTCGCTGCGGAGCTCACCATCCTGGTAGTAGTGATACAGGTTGGCCCCCATTGGGTCGGCAAGGCCGATGGTGACCTTGGGGTTTCGCTCTTTGAGGTATTTGGCGACCCCGCCCAGGGTTCCGCCGGTGCCGACCGCGCAAATAAATCCGTCTACTTTGCCATCCGTTTGCCGCCAAATTTCTGGGCCGGTTGTTTCATAGTGGGCCTGGCGATTGGCCACATTGTCGAACTGATTGGCCCACATGGCGCCGTTGGGCTCGGATGCGTTCAATTCCTCGGCCAACCGGCCGGATAATTTGATGTAATTGTTGGGATCCTTGTACGGCAGAGCGGGAACCTCGCGCAGTTTGGCCCCGGACATGCGGATCGTGTCTTTTTTCTCTTGGGATTGGGTTTCCGGGATCACGATGACCGAGGAATAGCCTAAGGAAGCGCTCACGGTTGCCAAGCCGATCCCGGTGTTTCCGGCTGTTCCCTCGACGATCACACCGCCCGCACGCAACGTCCCGCGTTTTTCAGCATCGCGGATCATGAACAGCGCCGCGCGATCTTTGACCGATCCGCCCGGGTTAAAAAATTCGGCTTTGGCCAAAATGTCGCAGCCGGTCTGATCGGACAGCGCCCGCATCCGAATCAACGGCGTGTTGCCGATGGCGTCAACCAAGCCGTCGAGGATTTCCATTCATCCAGCCAAGAAGTGTGCGTGAGGGGCGGTTGCCGAGCCGGGACTTTAGCGTCGGCTGGACCGCCATACAAGAAAACCGGGGGCAAGCAAAACCCAAAGTCAAAGAAAAAAAGATCAGATCGGGGTTTCTGAGACCCCGTGAATCTGATCGAAAACAAGAAGAACAAATCAGATCGGGGTTTCTGAGACCCCGTGAATCTGATCGAAAACAAGAAAAACAAATCAGATCGGGGTTTCTGAGACCCGGTGAAATTGATCGTCATAAGAAAATTGGCCAAAGGGACCACTTTCTCGAGCGCGGTCGTTTGGGGTAGGGTCTTGGTCGGGAAAAAAGGGCGCGGAACAATGACGCTAAGCGGTTACGGCGGACGGCGGCGGCGGGGACCTCCGATCACCAGGCGGGTGACGGTGTGGGTCATCGCCTTGGCCGTCATTTTGGGGGCGGCGTACGTTTCGTTTCGCCAAGCCGCGGCTGTGGCCACTAGGCAGGTAGCGGAAATGCGCGTTGAACAAGAGCTGCTGGAACGCGAACTTGATGCTCTGACCCTGAAAAATGCCGGGCTGCAAACGGCCCTGGAGGAGGAACAGGGCAGGGCGGCCGATCTGCGCGAGCAGTATGAATTGGACATTCCCGATGCCGAAACCAAGGCGATGTTAGATGCCCTGCGGGAGCGCCGGGAGGCAGGAGTTGAGGCCGCACGGCTGACCGAGGTGATCGCCGGGGCCCAGAACGAATGGGACTGTGCCGAGGGGCCTGAGACCCGCCGATTTGTTATCCAGACCCCGGTGAATGATGGCGCCAACGATCAGGCGGCCTTTGCCAACGGCACGGTCACGGTCACCGGCACCGGGATTTCGGTGCTGGCTGAAAACGGGCTGCAAGAGGCGTGGTTCAACGCCGGTGAGCCGGTGACCTTGACGTTTACCCGGATTGGCGGGGAGTCCACGGACGTCACCGGGATCTTGCCCCTGCACCATTCTCTGGTTTTTGGCGCGGAAATTTACCGGTTTTCGGTCATTGAGGCAGACACGCTTTCGTTTGTTGCCGTCACCGGCCAAGTCTGCGTATTTCCCTGAAAAAAGGGGGCACTTATTAGATGCCCAAGAGCAAGGTCCGTAAGAAACCATCAAGGCCGCCGCCGGCGGAGAAGGGCACGATCATGAACTGGAAAATAATTGCCGCCGTTGCGGTGGCTGGCGTGGCGGTCTGGATCGTGATGACCCGAATGTCCGGCGGCGTTGATCAGGGTACCTTCGATGAATTGGTGGTCGCCGGCCAGCCGGCTCTTTCGGACGTCATTACGATTCCTGAATTGGGGCGTAATCACGTGCGCGCCGGCACACCGATGGAGTATCCCAACGATCCCCCCACCTCCGGCACCCATTGGGATATATGGGTCGACCCGGGATTCTATGACCGGCAGCAGCCCCTGGGCGCTTTGGTCCATTCCATGGAGCACGGCCATGTGGTGATTTTCTACGGAGACGTGGGCGACGACTCTTTGGCTGTCATCGAAGATTGGGCGAATTCTTGGCGCGGCAACTGGGATGGCGTGGTGGCCGTGCCCCGCCCGGATTTAGGCGCGGGCGTGGACGTGGCCGCGTGGACCCATCATATGCGAATGGACGAATTCGATAGCGCCGCCGCCGCCGCATTCGTGGACCGCTATCGCGGTCGCGGCCCGGAGAACCCGGTTCGGTAGCCATAGTTCGGGCCGCTGCATTGTTCGAATCGCTGCTCCGCAGCATTGGCCCGGAGAACCCGGTTCGCTAGCCGCCAGCCTGCGGTCGGCCTAAATGGTGACCAGCCGAAATGGTGACCAGCCGAAGATTTTCCGTCCTGGTCGCGCCAACAGATCGTGGTCGGTCCTTCGACCACGTGAATCTGATGGGCATGCAATTACGGCTCGCCGATCAATATCAGCCCTAATTCCACAAGCTTGTTGAAAAATCGCTTGTTGTCGGGCTGGAGCCGGTAGGCGGCGATGAAGTCCCATACCGCCAGTTCATTCTCGCCAATGGCTTCCCGGGCGAAACCCCGGTTGTTGTAGGCATCGGCGTGTTCGGGCGCCAGCGCCAAGGCTTGGCTGTAGTCCTCGATGGCGCCGTTGTAATCCTGCAAATGCCATTTCTCGCCAAGCCGCGATTGTAATAGGTGGCGGCGAAGTCCGGATCCAATTCCGCTGCTTGGTCAAAGTCGCGCCGTGCCGCCGCGTATTGTTCCAAAAAAATATAGGAAAGTCCGCGATTGTAATGGGCCAGGGAACGCCCGGGTTGAATGCGGATGACTTCCGACAGCTGCTCCACGGCTTCGCCATGGCGCCCCTGATCTCCGTACAGAACCCCCAGATACAGGTGCACGAATGCGGATTTCGGGTTGCTGATCAGGGCCTGGTTGAATAGTTCCCCCGCCACGGCCAGAGCTTGAGCGTAGTCTGCCTCGACCCGTTCCTCCAGGCCCTTGCGCCGGTAAGACCGGCCTCGTTCGGCCAGCACCCGGAACATTGTGTCGTCGGGAATAAGACCCTGATCGATGACGGTGGAGCAAAAATGGATGGCCTGGTCGTAGGTGTTGAACTCTAACATTTGGATACCGCGGACGCACCGGCCCAGGTTCCCCTGGGCGCTTGGCCGACTGCCGGGGGTCAGCAGGGCGAGGGCCCACAGCGCCGCGATAAACGCCAGCCGGCCAGACGCGCCGTTGAAGAAACCGCTCATCGGGGCAAATCCGAAACGCCCATTAGAAATTCGTCCACCGCCCGGGCGCACTGGCGGCCTTCGCGGATTGCCCACACCACTAACGACTGGCCCCGGCGCATGTCCCCTGCCGCGAAAACCCCGGCTTGAGAGGTCGCATAGGCTTGGGTGTCGGCCTCGACGTTGCCCCGGGCATCCTTGGCAACGCCCAGATCGTCGATCATGCCGCCATGGATGGGGTGCAAGAAGCCCATGGCCAACAGCACCAGATCGGCGGCGAGTTCGAAATCGCTGCCCTCGATCTTTTCCATTTTGGCGGTGACCCGAAACGCATGCAGGGCGGATACCCGGCCGCCGGCGGCGGAAAAGTGATCCGTGGCGACGCTCCAGTCGCGTTCGGCGCCTTCGCCCTGTGATGAGGAGGTACGGAACCGCAGCGGCCAATCGGGCCAAGTCAGGCCCTTGTTTTCCGCCTCTGGCGGCCGCGGCATAATTTCTAGTTGAGTCACCGACTTGGCGCCCTGGCGAAAGGAAGTTCCGATGCAGTCGGAGCCGGTATCGCCGCCGCCGATCACCAGCACGTGCCTGTCTTTGGCAAGAATATCCGTCACCCCGCCCAGGTCCTCGCGGCCATTGCGGCGGTTCTGTTGGGGCAAGAATTCCATGGCGAAATGGATGCCGTCCAGCTCTCTGCCCGGGACCGGTAAATCTCGGCCGTCCTCTGATCCCCCGGCCAGCACAACCGCGTCAAAATCCCGGGTGATGTCGGCAATTGCGATGTCGTGCCCCACATGAACGCCGGTGCAAAAGGCGACTCCTTCGGCTTCCATTTGGCTCACCCGGCGATCGATATGGTGTTTCTCCATCTTGAAATCGGGAATGCCGTAGCGCAACAATCCACCGGGCTTGTGATTTTTTTCGAATACCGTGACCCGGTGGCCGGCGCGCGCCAGTTGCTGGGCGCAGGCCAACCCGGACGGGCCCGAGCCGACGACGGCCACCGTGCGCCCGGTGTCGTGGCCGGCGGGGCGCGGAACCACCCAGCCTTCCTGCCATCCGCGATCGATAATCGCGGCTTCGATTGTCTTGATTGTGACCGGGTCGTCGATGATGTTAAGCGTGCACGATGCCTCGCACGGAGCCGGGCAAATGCGGCCGGTGAATTCCGGGAAATTGTTGGTGGAGTGGAGCACCTCCAGGGCGGATTTCCATTCGCCGCGATACACCATGTCGTTCCAGTCGGGGATAATGTTCTTGACCGGGCAGCCGTCGTGACAAAACGGAATGCCGCAATCCATGCACCGGGCGCCCTGGTCGGATAGCTCGGACTGGTTTAGCGGCAGCGCGAATTCACGGAAATGCTTGATCCGATCAGCCGCCGGAGCGTTGCCCCGGTCTTTGCTGGGGATCTCCAAAAAGCCCGTTACTTTACCCATGGTGTTGTGCCCTAGGTTCCGGCGGCGCGGGCGGCCTCGGCTTGTGGCTGGCGCAACTCGGTGAGCGCCCGGCGATAGTCCACCGGCACCACCTTGACGAACTTCGGCACCATGGCGGCCCAGTTCGCCAGAATGTTCTCGGCCTTGGCGCTGTTGGTGTAGCGGGCATGATGGGTCAGCAGAGTGTGTAGTCGCGCCGTGTCCTGGCCCAGCATGTCCTCCATGACCGCCGCCAGGCCGTTGGTTTGACCGGCCGTTGCGCGAATTTCCCCGGCGCTGCGGGTCTCGGTGATGCGTTCCAATTCCACCATTTCCGGATTGTGTTTGCTTTCAAACGTGCCGTCTTCGTCCAGTACATAGGCGATGCCGCCGCTCATGCCCGCCGCGAAATTGCGCCCGGTGCCGCCGATGACAACGACAACGCCGCCGGTCATATATTCACAGCCGTGGTCGCCGACACCTTCCACCACCGCATAGGCGCCGGAATTGCGCACCGCAAATCGTTCGGCGGCGACGCCACGAAAATAACATTCGCCGACGATCGCGCCGTACAGCACAACGTTGCCAACAATCATGCTTTGGTCGGGCACGATCTTACTGGCCGGGTTGGGGTAGACGATGAGCCGCCCTCCGGACAGGCCCTTGCCGGCGTAGTCGTTGGTTTCGCCCTTCAATTCCAGCGTGACGCCGCGCACGGCCCAAGCGCCAAAACTCTGGCCGGCGGTACCGGTCAACGCCACATGGATGGTGTCGTCGGGCAGGCCGGCATGGCCGTGTTTGGATGCGATCCGCCC
>JAKZSO010000225.1:0-2901 GCA_047517625.1 Alphaproteobacteria bacterium | reverse complement strand
CCACTGTCCTCATGATCGAGATGATTGTTCTCTCCAAGCAAGAAATAGCGCGCCTCATGAATGTTGTCGGAATCGGCGACGCCACGACCGGCGCGGGTGGTGGCGCAGGGGGAGGCGGTGCAGGCGGTGGCGGCGGCGGTGGCGGTGGAGGGGGTGGCGGCCCCAAATGGTACTGACGAAAGAGCTTTTATCCTTCGCCGCGGCCCTTGCCCTGGGGGTTATGGCCACCCTCATCCTTTCGATCTCAACGTTCGCCCAACAAAATACCGACACAGCGGCGGAAATTGTCGACCTGGCAGCCTATCGCGACCGCGTCAACGTCCTGGATGCCGACGCTGGCGCCCGGGTCGTCGCCGTTTTCGCCACAGGCCGGGAGGCAGACAGACTTCTCGATGGTGTTTTGGAAGACGGGTGGAAGGCCGCCGAAAATTTTGATTTGGCCACGCCGCCGTTAGTGGTGCTGGACCTTGGCCAAGAAACCGAAATCGGCGAAGTGTTGGTTTATCCCTGGCACTGGCAGCGCGGCCGTATCCCCAGCGCGATCGAGGTCGCGGTTTCCACACAAGGCGCTGAGGCCGGGTTCAATTCTGTCGGGGTTTTCGCGCTGGAAAATTCTCAGGCGCTTCAGGCTTTGCGTTTTGAAGGCCGCCCGGCGCGTTTCATCCGTCTGACTATTCTCGGCGTCCATAGGGATGGCAAACCGGTCCTGGGGGAGGTGATGGCGTACGCCCCGGCCATCGTGCCAGAGCCCGTGCGCCGCAATCTCGCCGCGGCGAGATTGGGCGGGCGCGTGGAAACTGTGACCTCCAGTCCCGAAAACGCAGCGGCGCTCATCGACGGCAGCCCCGAAACCCAATGGTGGGCGCTGGATCCCACACTGCCTCAGGACATTGTGCTGTCGTTTTTCGACGGGCGGGCGGCTTTTGTCGACGCGGTTTCGGTTCACCCCGACCCCGAATTCAACCTCACATACCCCCGAAATTTCGAGGTCTGGGTTTCCGAGTCCGCAGAAGGCGACGGGTTCAGGTTGGTGGGGCAGTTCGAGCTGGCGGCCGACACGGTGGCTCAGGAATTCGGATTTGAGCCGATTCGCGCCCAGCAAGTACGCCTGCGGTTTACCTCTGCTTTCGCCGATGAACGCATTGGCATTGCCGAAATCGCGGTGTTCGAGGCAATTGCTCCAGGGATCGAGCCGATCCACACCGGCGCGCTGGCGGAACTGGTTGGCGAATTGGCGGACGAGGTTTGGGCGGCCAACCTCGCCGCCGCTGGGAACGGCGGATTGATCGTTGCGCCACCCACCAACCCGGAAAACAGCCGCTTGCTAATCGACGGCGATCCCCTGGAAGAATGGTGGGCCGGCGACAGCACGACCCCGCAATTGTTTACAGTTGCGTTCTTCGACGACCGGCCGGCGTGGATCAGCGAGGTCTATGTGCACCCGCGGCCTAGCGTTTACTTCACCTATCCCCTGGAGGTCGAACTGTGGGTCTACCCCACCGCCGACGCCGAGCCGGAACGGATAGGCCGTTTCCTGATGCACCAGGAGGAAACGTTTCAGCGGCTGTCGTTTGACCGGGTCCGGGCAGCCCGGATCGAGGTCCGCTTCCTTTCAAGTTTTGCGGACGAGCGCATCGGCATCGGCGAGATCATCATTCCCGAGTTGGCCATGCCCGGTGTCCCCTCCATTTTGGCCGGCGCCCTTGCCGAACCGGTGCGCGAACCGGAACCCCAAAGAAATGACGCAAACATTGCCGCTCTGATTGCCGGCGGCACCGTGCTTGCGCCCACCAATTCCGCCAACCTCCACTACTTGATCGACGACGACTGGTACTGGTCGGCGGAGGATGAGGATCTGCCCGTGGAAATTATTTTGGGCTTTCTTGACGGTGGGTTGGCGCGGCCCAACGCCGTTCTGGTGAATCCCGGCGGCGGCTTCCTTTTTTCTTTTCCCCAGACGGTGGAAGTTCTCAGTTCCACCCAGGCGGCTGGCAACGACTTTTCCAGCGTTGGTCATTGGGTTCTGCGGCCCGAAGACCGATGGCAGCGCCTTGAATTTGCCCCGGTTTCCGCGCGCCGGATCATGCTGCGAGTGCTGTCAATCGCCGGTGATTACCCCGTAGGCTTTCGCGAGGTGGCGGTGCTGGACACGCGGGAGCCGGGGTCATTGCTCGGCCATGCCGAAGCCGTTCCCTTGGAGCAATCGGGTGTGCTTGGACGACCGAACTTGGCGTGGCAGGAACGCGGCGGTCACATCGTTGCCGGTGCCGGATGGACGGAAAATTGGGCGGCAGACAATTTAGTTGATGGTTTCATGACCGGCACCCCGGGGTGGCAGCCGGCTGAAGACGCCCCCCATGAGGTAATCATCGCCTTCCACGAAAACCGCCCCGCGCGTATCGATGCGGTCGCGCTGGATTTCCGGGTGGCGGGACTGTACCGCCCCGAAGACGCCCGAATTCGGTTGTTTGAAATCCTGCTTTCCGCCGCCGACGAGCCAACCGACGCAAGTTTCACATCCGTCGGCAAGTTCCTGTTGCCTGCAACCGGCGACATTCTCACCGCCAAGTTTGCGCCCACCGAAGCACGGTTCGTGCGTCTGCGGGTGCTGACCACGTGGGGCGGCGAAGCCCCCGCCCTTGGCGAAGTGTTGGTTTTTGAAGCCGAGGGGCCACAAGTCGGCGGCGTAATCGACAGCGTTCCAGCGGTGGACATCGCCAGGGTAGATTTGGGCGGCCGGGTCGTTCGCTACACCACGCCGTATGTCTGGCCGATCGGTGCGCTGATGGACACGGATCCGGCAACGGTTTGGGGCGTTCGCGGCGAGCGACTGGCGGATCCAAAACTAACGCAAGACGTTGTCCTCGCTTTCGCCGGTGGGGCCGAAGCTTTGATTGAAGC
>JAKZSO010000224.1:0-7302 GCA_047517625.1 Alphaproteobacteria bacterium | reverse complement strand
CGTTTTGAAGATGCAGTGGCGGAATACGACGCTCTGATCGCTGTCGAAACGGACAACCCCACGGCATTTTTCAATCGCGCCCTTACGTACGAAAATTTGGACAATTTTGCGGCCGCCGTCGCCGACTATACGTCGAGCATTGCATTGGACCCGGCCAACCTGGACGCCTATTCCCGGCGCGCCCGTGGCCACGCGAAGTTAATGGAATACGAGGCAGCGGTGGCGGATTACACCGCCATTTTGGAGCAAGAAGCCTTCAATACCCCGGCTCTGCGCAGCCGCGGCTATGCCGCATTTTTCTTGGGCAGGTTCGATCTCACCAACCGGGATCATGCTCTGGCGGTGCTGGACGAACAGGCGTCCGATGCCACCCGGATGTTTAACGCTATTTGGTCATATCTCGCGGCGAGCCATTTGGGTGTGGACGCCGCGACGGAGTTGGCCGCGAACATGGAAGAGATCTCCACCAGCAGCAATCGATTCAATGCCGCACCGGCGAACCTGCTGGCCGATGTTTGGCCGGGTCCGGTGGCGGCTCTGTTTTTGGGTCTGATTGGCCCCGACGAGCTACGAGCCCACGGAGTGGCTTCGGAGGTCCAAACCCGGGAGGAGCGCCTGGCGGAGGTGACGTTTTATCTGGGCCAGTATTTTTTGGCCCGGGGCGATGTGGCCCAGGCCCGGGACCACTTCCAGCAGACCCTGGCCACCGGCGTCACCAACTACTTCGAATACACCGGCGCGGTTGCCGAACTGGCCCGCCTCGGCGCGCCCTAGCGACCAACAACCGCCTAGCCTTCGGCCACCATTTTCGCCGCGCGCTTGCGCTCGTGAGGCAGCAACAACCGCTTGCGCAGGCGGATAGACTTGGGTGTCACCTCCACCAGCTCATCCCCATCGATGTAGGCGATCGCTTGCTCAAGGCTCAGCTTGCGCGGCGTCGTTAAGCGCACCGCCTCGTCTTTGGACGTGGTGCGGATGTTGCTGAGCTGCTTGGTTTTCAGGGGGTTCACGTCCAAGTCGTTGGACCGGGTGTGCTCGCCGATGATCATGCCTTGATAGACTTTGGTGCCGGGGTCGATGAACATCGCGCCGCGGTCTTCAAGGTTCCACAGTGCGTAGGGCACCGCGTCCCCCGCCCCGGTGGACACCAGCACGCCGCCGCGGCGTCCGGGGATCTCCCCCCGGTGCGGCCCGTATTCCAAGAACAGCCGGTACATGACCCCGGTGCCCCGGGTATCGGTGAGGAATTCCCCGTGGTAACCGATCAGCCCCCGGGACGGCGCGTGAAAAACCAAGCGCTGGCGGCCCGCGCCAAAGGGCGCCATGTTCCGCATCTCGCCTTTGCGCTCGGCCATTTTCTCCACCACCGTGCCCGAATGTTCTTCGTCCACGTCGATGACCACCTCTTCGATAGGCTCCAGCCGCTGGCCGGTTTTGGCGTCGGATGTGTAGAGCACCCGGGGGCAGCTGATCGCCACCTCAAAGCCTTCCCGGCGCATGGTTTCAATCAACACACCAAGCTGCAGCTCGCCACGACCCGCAACCTCGAACGCATCGGCCTGGTCCGTGGGGGTCACTTGGATGGCGACGTTGCCTTCTGCCTCTTGGGCCAGCCGGGCGCGGATCATGCGGCTTGTGACCTTGGATCCTTCGCGCCCCGCCAGTGGCGAATTGTTCACCGAAAACGTCATGGCCAAGGTCGGCGGGTCAATGGGATCCGCCGCGATAGCCTCGGTGACCGCGGGGTCGCACAGGGTATCGGCGACGCTCGCCGCCTTGAACCCGGCAACGGCGACGATGTCCCCCGCCTCGGCGCGGTCTTGGGCCACACGCTCCAAGCCACGAAAGGCCAGAAGCTTGGTGACCCGGGCTTGCTCGATCTCGGAGCCATCCCGGGCCAGGGCTTTGATCGTGGTGTTGGGGCTCACGTGGCCGGACAAAATTCGGCCCGTCAGCACCCGGCCCAAATAGGGGTCGGATTCCAGGGTGGTCACAAGCATCTTGAAAGGCTCGTCCATTTCCACCACCGGCTCGGGCACATGGCGGACCACCAAGTCGAACAGCGGTGACAAGTTTTTTCTTGGCCCGTCGCGGTTTTCATCCGCCCAGCCGGAACGGCCAGAGGCATACAGAACGCGAAAATCCAATTGGGCTTCGGTGGCGTCCAATGCCACAAAAAGGTCGAAAATCTCGTTCAGGACTTCGTCCGGCCGGGCATCCGAGCGGTCGATCTTGTTGATGACGACGATAGGCCGGAGCCCCAAACGCAACGCCTTGCCGGTGACGAATTTGGTTTGGGGCAACACGCCCTCCGCCGCATCCACCAGCACCAGCACGCCGTCGACCATGGACAAGATGCGTTCGACCTCGCCGCCGAAATCGGCGTGGCCCGGGGTATCGACAATGTTGATGCGGGTGTTGTGCCACACCAGCGAGGTACACTTGGCCAGGATGGTGATGCCGCGCTCTCGTTCCAAGTCATTGGAATCCAGCGCCCGTTCGGCGACCTGTTGGTTTGCCCTGAACGTCCCGCTTTGGGCCAGCAAAGCATCGACCAAAGTGGTTTTGCCATGGTCTACGTGGGCGATGATGGCAATGTTTCGAAACTGCATACGCGGCGGCCGCGAAGCCCCTAATCAAGTTCAAGCTTGGTTCCGGGAAGATGGGCCCGGCCGGTCTCGGCACCTGACGCCCATCCGCGCGCGGTTTATGTGCTGAATTCCCGGAGATAGCAAAGGAATTCCGCCTGACCCGTGGTGTGGCGCGGGGTCCTGACATACAGTTCCGGGGATTGCTGAGGAGCGCCCATGGCCAAAACCCCACCGAACAATTCCGTGTTGCTGGTGATCGACGTGCAAAACGACTTTTGCACAGGCGGCGGCTTGTCGGTGCCCGGCGGCGAAGAAATCGTCCCCCTGGTCAATCGCCTAGGCGCCGCGTTTCCGGCGGTTGTTCTGACCCAGGATTGGCATCCAGCTGGACATTCCTCGTTTGCTTCGGCTCACCCGGGGCAGCAGCCCTACGCGTCGATCGATGCCCCGTATGGCCCCCAGGTTCTGTGGCCCGACCACTGCGTTCAAGGCACTGTTGGAGCCGACTTTCACGCAGACCTGGAGACCGCCGATGCCAACCTGGTCGTACGCAAAGGGTTTCGCCCAGAAATCGATTCCTACTCGGCGTTCCGGGAAAACGACCGCACGACCTCGACCGGTTTGGCCGGGTATTTGCGGGATCGGGACATCGACCACGTCACCCTGTGCGGCTTGGCGTTCGATTTCTGCGTCAAATGGTCTGCCCTGGATGCCGTGGCCAACGGCTTTGGCGCAACCGTGCTGACCGATGCCTGCCGGGCAATCGACCTGGAAGGCTCCAAAGCGGCGGCAGAAGCCGAGTTGACCGCGGCCGGGGTGACGCTGGCGACCGTCGAAAACGTTCTTTAGGCGGCGCGGTCCTGGACAAACCTTTTCACAGCCTTCAGGCCACCTTCGAAGGCGTAGGCCTCGAACCCGTTCTGCTGCATGACCTCCACGACCCCCGCAGAATGCATGCCGTGGGCGCAATACACCAGATAGGTCGGAGTTTTGTCCAAGCCGCGCAGGGATTCCATCAAATCCACCGGATCCTTGTTTTTGGCGCCGTCCACGTGCCACGTCCGGAACGCGTCCGGGGGCTGGCAATCGATGACCAGGGCGCCGTCGGGGATCCGGTCCATGTAGATGTATGGCTGGCGCAACTCAGCCGCGGTCACCGCGTCTAGTTCAATAATTTTTCGAGCCGCCAAAGCCTGATCGAGCACGCCGCGATCAAGTTTTGAGTCTTCGTGAGCGAGCCGCGCCCTGGTGCTCTTCACCACCGGCCGGCCCGGGGCGATTGCGCAATACTCCTTGACCCGCTTGGAAATGGCGGCAGTGCCGATGTCTCCCGCCGCATCAACGATTTCCTGTTTGTCGAACCCCACCAAAGGTCGCAGCACTGGCACCGAAGCGGCGGGCTCAATCGCCTGCAGGTTACCCAGTGTCTGGGACGATACTTGACCCAGGGCCTCGCCCGTGACGATGGCTTCGGCCCCAATTTCCTGGGCTATGGCGCTGACGGCCCGGTACATCAAGCGCTTCAGCATGACTTGGGAAAACTCGGGCCGGCCCTTGGCTTTTAGATCGCCGACTGGCCCCGCGAAATCAACGACATGAAGCCGGGAATTGTGACCGAAGCCCCAGGCGTCATTCAGGATCTTGGTTACCTGAAGCACCATGCGCTCGTAAGCCGCGCCACCAAGATTGCAAAACACGTGGTCCACGGCGATGCCGCGTTTCATGATCCGCCAGGCCGCCACCGGCGAATCAAAGCCGCCGGACATCAGCGCAATTGCCTTACCCCCTACGCCCACGGGCAAGCCACCGGCCCCGCGCCGCCGCTCCGAAAACAGCCAACAATTGTCGACGCCAATTTCCACATGGACGGTGATGTCCGGGGTGGTCAGATTGACGGTGCCGAACGGGTTCAAAGCCGCTCCCAATTGTTCGTTGACCGACTGGGTAGAAAACCCCAATTGGACGGTCTTCTTGGCCCGCACCGCATAGGTTTTGCCGCGAATGCGATCGCTGAATTTTTCCACGGCCGTGGCAATGATGGCTGCGGTCGTGGGTGGGCATTCCGCTTCCACCAACGAATAGGTACCGATGCCAAAAACCCGGGGCAGCACCGGCATCGCCGCGCCGGCGTTGCCGGTGGTCAGGTACAAGCGGCCAAAATCCTGGCGCATTTCGGCATTGGCGCCAACGCTGGCCAGGGCCTCGGCGATGTTGGCGCGCAGAAATTTTTCGAACTTGCGCCGGGTCCGCCGGGACTTGATCGCAACTTCGGCGGCGGGGCGAATTATGATCAGGCCGGGACTGTCCACCATCGATAACTCTTTGATCCAATTTGAGTACAGTTGCTACACCCGGCGCCAGTGTGGCTTCAAGCCTTGAACCATCATTCGTTTTTCCCCGGCCATTGCCCCGACTTGGCATCCCCGCTACGATTCAGCGGTTGGGGCTTGGAGGACGCAATGAAACGATCACTGTTCGCGGGATTGATGCTTGGGCTTTTGGCGTTGGCGGCAACATCTTCGGCCGCGGCGCGCGAGGTGTATTCGGGCCAAGACTTGATTTTGAACTGCAAGGACCCTGTCGTTTGCGACGAGTTTCTGATCGGCTTAATAGATTCCCACGCCACCCTCGCCGGGTGGTACCAGCTGCCAGCCACAATCTGCCCCCCAGCCGACCTGGGAATGAGTTTGTTCTGGGGCCTGGTGCGGGCATATTTTGACCGCCGCGAGGACACCTTGGTGGTCAGCAGCGCTGGCAGTCTGGCCCTCATCGCCCTGGAAGGCGCACTGCCCTGCGTGCAAAACGAGGCACCGGTTAACCCGGTGATGCCGCGATTCCGCACCGGGATCGACCTGGTGGTTTCCTGCGCCAACCCAATCCTTTGCGAGGCATTCCTTTTGGGCGTCATGGACAGTCATCAGACGCTGTTGGATTGGGGCCGGATCCCGGCCTTGGTGTGCCTGCCGGCTGAAATCACGAACGCGGAGCTGATGGTGACCATTATCAGTTACCTTGAGGCCCACGACGATCAGCTCGAGTTTTCAGCCGGAAGCCTCATCCTTTTGGCCCTGTCCGAGGCCCATCGATGTAGCTAGCGATTGATTTTTTTGGCTGGGTGGTCAAGATTGGGGACGGATGCTCAAAAAACAGCGCCGGGGAAGGGGATTACCCCTGAGTCTTTTTATAGAACTCTAACTGCGGGCCTGGATTCATGCACGAATTGTTCCTTCTGATAGCGATGATGGCTGCCGTCCTGGGGTTGATGGCTGGCTTGGGCTACTTTTTCCGCGGTTGGATGACTGCGCGCGAAGTGGCGCTGAAAGAAGCTGGCCGCACCGAAGGCGGCAGCGGCAGCTAACTTCCCAACCTTCGCCTCCGCTGTTGCGCGGCGGCTTTTTTCTACAAGCAGTTCGGAACCAGGGCGGTAATGGCGCCCACCTTGTCGCCGTAGGACGTGGCCTTGGCCGCGCCGATGGTGATGGATTGCAAAAGCAGGGCATTTGGATGGCCGTCAACGGCAACGAAAAAGAACTCAATTGGTGTGCTTTCACCCGGCACCGTCACCATGAAAACGTCCCCGTCCAACGCCCCGGAAACCCTTGGGGTCGAACGTGGCCGATCGCCCGCCACGATTAACGCCTCTATGCGCTCGTCGGCACAAGCGGCGAATTCCCCCACCGAAAACCCCGGGCCGTCCCCGGCTTCGTTCAGGATCATGATTTTGTCGAATTCGGGCCCGGTCATGGGCGTCGCCGCACTCGCGGCAGCCGTCATTCCGATGACAATGATCGCTGCCAAAGCCGTCGCCGAGCCAACCTTTTTTTGTCCATATGGGTTGTCTTTCATGGCCAAATAAAGAGCCGATTGCCGGCGATTTGTAAACCCTGGCATGCACCGCCTGCCAGCATCCGGGCGACAATTGGGGGCCTAGTGCTTTAGTATCCCGGCGCGGTGGAACCAGTTTTTCGGGGACGGGGATGAACGGACGAGCGATCGGCATTTTCGCGGTGGTTGGCTTGCTCGCGCTCGCCTTTTGGGTCAGCACACCCTCCGTCAAACCCGACGGGGTAAGGATCGGATTTGTCACCACCCTGACCACCGGCACCGGGGTGATTGGCGCCGATATGCGCGACGCCTTCGAGCTTGCCCTGGACCATATGGACCGCACCATGGCGGGCCTCGGCGTCACCGTGTTGTACGAAGACGACGCGGTAGACCCCGACATTGGCCGTCAAGCGACCGAGCGGCTGGTGCAGCGCGACAACGTGCATTTTGTTAGTGGCTTCATTTGGTCGAACGTGCTGCTGGCGTCTTACCGGGCGGCCACCGACAACGATGTGTTTCTAATCGGCGCCAATGCCGGCCCATCGCAATTGGCTGGCGAGGCTTGCACGCCGAACTTCTTTTCGACGTCGTGGCAGAACGACCAAACCACCATGGCCATGGGCGAAGTGCTGAATTCCAAGGTCAGCAATGTTTACGTCATGGCGCCCAATTACGCCGCCGGCCGCAATATGATCGCCGGGTTCGAGCGCACTTTTCGGGGCGACGTCAGCGGCAAAGCGCTGACCCAGTTTCCCGATCAATTGGATTTCGCCGCCGAGCTTGCCAACATTCGCGCCGCCGCACCCGAAGCCGTTTGGGTGTTTTATCCCGGAAACTTCGGCACCCAATTTTTTCAGCAATATTCCCAGGCTGGGCTGTTGGGAGA
>JAKZSO010000223.1:0-2770 GCA_047517625.1 Alphaproteobacteria bacterium | reverse complement strand
CAGGAAGATCATCCCCAACGCCCACAACATCGGTGTCTCAAATGTCAGCGAACCGCCCCACATGGTGGCGATCCAACTGAAGATTTTGATCCCAGTGGGCACCGCGATCACCAGGGTGGCGGCGACAAAATAGGCTTCGGTATCTACCCCCATGCCTGACGTGTACATGTGGTGGGCCCAGACGATAAAGCCGACGGCACCGATGGAGACCATGGCGTAGGCCATGCCCAGGTATCCGAAAATCGGCTTGCGCGAGAATGTCGCAATCACCTGGCTGACCACGCCAAAGGCGGGCAACACCAAGATGTAAACCTCCGGGTGGCCGAAGAACCAGAACAGATGCTGGTAGAGCACCGGATCACCCCCTTGGGCGGCGTCAAAGAACGCGGTGCCGAAGTTGCGGTCGGTCAGCAGCATCGTGATCGCCCCGGCCAAAACCGGAATTGACAGCAGCAGCAGGAAAACGGTGACCAAGATCGACCATACAAACAGCGGCATCTTGTGCATGGTCATGCCCGGCGCCCGCATGTTGAAGATGGTCGTGATGAAATTAATCGCCGCCATGATCGACGATGCCCCAGCCAAATGCAGGGCCAGGATCGCCATATCCACGGATGGCCCGGAATGGCCGATGGTCGACAACGGGGCATAGACGGTCCAGCCGGTGCCGGCGCCATCCCCAATCAAGGTCGAGCCAACCAACAGAATCGCGGACGGGATCAAAATCCAGAAACTGAGATTGTTCATGCGCGGGAAAGCCATATCCGGCGCGCCGATCATCAACGGCACCATCCAATTGCCGAAGCCGCCAATAAAAGCAGGCATAATCATGAAAAACACCATGATCAGGCCATGGCCGGTGACCAGAACGTTGAACGTCTGCTCCTGGGTGCCCGGATCGCCCCAGATGACGTCTACACCGGGGGACTGCAACTCCATCCGCATGATCACCGACAACAGTCCGCCGACAATGCCGAAAACAATGGCAAAGATCAGGTAGAGCGTGCCGATGTCCTTATGGTTTGTGGAATACAGCCACCGCCGCCAACCGGTCGGGGTTCCGTGGGCCTCGTGTGCGCCTGCCGTGGTTTCGGTCATGATCGGATCCCTACTTGCTTGATTCAATTCCTCAATTCACGAATTCCGGCGCGTCAGCCGGGCTGCCGCGGGTGGTCAAGCCAAAGGCGAACAGGGTCGACGGCGCCTTCAGTCTCGGCGGCTCAGCCGCGGCCAATTGTCCCGCCAACCAAGCGTCGTAGTCCTCTTGGCTGACCACGTTGACCTGGATCGGCATGTAGCTGTGGTATTGGCCGCAAAGTTCCGAGCACTGGCCGTAATAGGTGCCGACGCGCTGGGCAACGAACCAAGTCTCGTTCAACCGGCCCGGCACGGCATCAATCTTGACCCCAAACGCCGGAACCGCCCACGCGTGGATGACCGCCGCCGCCGTCACCTGAACCCTGATCAGGGTATTGACCGGGATCACGACCGGGTTGTCCGTCTCCAACAGCCGCTTGGCGCCTTCCGGGGCTTCGCCGCCAAAGCACCAATAATCCGGGCCGTACAGGCAACTTGAAAACAAGAACAGGCCGTTATCCACGTATTCGTACTCCCACGCCCACTGGAGCCCGGTGGCCTTAACGGTAATTTCGCCCGCCACATCGATGCCGTACATTTCGGCGACGGCCGCCGCCGTCGGCACCACGTCAGCCTTGTAAAGCAGCCTGAAAGACGGAATCGCCATGCCCACCAAAATGATGATGGGGATGACGGTCCAAAGGACCTCCAACGTCGTGTTGTGGGTGTTTTTCGACGGGACCGGGTTCGATTTCGCGTTAAACCGGAAACTGATGTAAAGCATCAGCCCCAGAACAAAGAGGGTGATGGCGGTGATCAGCCACAGCATGACATTGTGGAAATCCACGATGTCCCGCATCACCGGGCTGGCAGGCTCCTGAAAACCCATTTGCCAATCGACCGGCGCGCCAAGACCCGCTTCCTGAGCCAATGCAGCGCCTGCGCCCGCGATCAATGCCGTGAGAAGCGCCGCAGTCGCGGCACCCGCATTTCGTCCAATCATCGAAAGACCCCCAAGTAACCGTTCTCTAGGAGCGCCCCAAAGGCGGAATGCCGACGTTCGGCCGCATAAAAATGCTCGGAACTCACGTTCGCGCTCCGACGAAAACCGAAACTAGCCCATCATGAGGCCGGGAGCACCACTTTTTTAATTCAGGTTAAATTTCCGGGGGAGCCATGCGCCACGGGGAGGCATCGCACGGTTGACAAAGTGCCTGCCCCCATCCGTCACAGTTTAGTAGGCAAATTCGGTGAAAATGGGGTCAACCGACCCATCCCAGCGTGTGGCGTATTTTTCCAGCATCATTTGGGCGCGGGTTTGGCCGGATTCCGCGATTTCCACCAGAGTTTCAACGTATTTGCTTTCGTCGTTGCCGCCCGGCCCGATGCGTTTGCGGGCAACCAAACCAGCCACCGAAATACCGAGCATGCGAATGGCGACGTCTTGGACCGTGGTTTCCGGAGCGCTGGGCGGCGCAGCAGCCTGCAGGCCTGCTTTGGGCACCCGGGCGCAAAGCTCAGCGCGCTCGATCTGGCTCCAGCCCTTGACCAAATCCCAGGCTGCGTCCAACGACGGGCCGTCGTAAAGTAATCCGGCCCACAGCGCGGACAACGCGCAAATCCGCGACCACGGACCGCCATCGGCGCCGCGCATTTCCAGGAATTGTTTCAGGCGTACATCGGGGAACAAGGT
>JAKZSO010000222.1:0-7146 GCA_047517625.1 Alphaproteobacteria bacterium | reverse complement strand
ATTTCAATGTGGTCCGGCAACTGCCATATCTGGGACAGCCAAAATAAGAGTATGACTCCGCCTGGAAGGCGGTCGAACCATAGCTGGCAGCGCATCCGGCCATCATGCCGACCTTGGCTGTTGGGTCAAGGGGATAAAGGCCTAGTTTTTTAGAACCGTGATACCAATTCATGCTTTACCCCTGTCTGCCCAAGGCTGTGACCTTAAAAGGCTATCGCGCAGCGCTGGCGATGGCAATCGCAGTAGGGCAGGGTCTAGCGCTGGTAACCCCGATAACGGCTTGCTGCATAGCCACCACTGAATTTCCGACGCGACCGCTAGCCTGGAAATTGTGTCCCCACCGGGCTGCTAACGTCTGGGCTCGGTTCTTCGGTCATGGGCTAAAGCCATCCGCTAGACATCGGATTCTTCCATCTTGCGCTTGCGCTTTCTACGGCCACTGCGGCGGCCAGCCTCACCCCCCCCACGACGACACACCAAGCATGAAGCCCAAATCATACCAGCCGCCCTTGTTGGGAAACTCGTAGATGCGGACGTCTGTGAAAATTTCGGCGATCAAGGCGAACGGGGCGATGATCCCGTGGACCAGGCCCCACCAAAAGCCAGGAAGCTCGGTGCCGGGTGGCGGCGGTTGGCCTGCGCACCCCGACAACGCGACGGCGGCACCAATAAAAAGCAAGGCGGGAATCAAACGCATGGCCGATCCTTCATAAGAATTCCGTAGGTCGGGTCGCAACGCTAGTTTTGGAAGGGCAGGGGCGGGAGCCACAATCGGCTGGGGGGTTCCTGTGCATCGGGCCAAATCCAGGTTAATTCGTGATCACCCCCTAACTATGCAGGTTTTTGGCAATTACTAGCCATCGATTTCGTTGAGCAAGCTTTTTGTTGTGTCGAGAGTGGCCCGGCTCGAGATGGGTGAAGCGCCGGCGTTTAGTCTGCGTCTCGGAATGGGGCGGCGAATGACTCCCAGAACTGTTCAGCCATGGTCTGGGCCACCACCAGATCCTGGGTGCTCAGACGGTTTTCAAGCGAGGTGACCCTGGACCGAGCGCGCGAATGACCCTGGGCCATGGCCACCCGGTACCAGGCATAGCCCTCGATATTATCCTTGCTCGGCGCGGTCCGATTTTCCAGCAACGTTGCCAATGAATATTGCGCCGCGGAGCTACCGAGCTCGGCCGCGATTCGGAACCATTTGGCCGCGGCTTGGGGATTGCGCTCGACCCCGCGGGGACCGGAGTTGTGAATAATCCCGGCATTGACCTGGGATTTCAAATCGCCTTGCTCCGCCGCCGCCTCGTACCATTGCAGCGCCAAGTCGGGCCGCCGCATAGCCAGCGGGCCCGACCCGTAAAGCGCCGCCAATCTGGTTTGGGCTTCCAATAACCCTTGCTCGGCGGCTAGCGTCAGCCAATCCGCCGCCTCCCGCGCATCACGGTCCACACCAAGGCCGGTTTCGTACATGACACCAAGCCGCGTTTGGCCAATGGGGTCGCCCAGCTCGGCGGCAATGCGAAAATGCTCGGCCGCCAGGGCGAGGTCCTCGATCACACCCAGTCCCTTCTCGTGCATCATTGCGATTCGCAGGTGGGCGTTAACGTCGCCCTGCTCCGCATCCAGGGTCCACAGGGCCAGGGCTTCGTCGTAGTCCTCGGCCTCGAACGCGACCTGGGCGATGCCGTCATAGGGTTTGGACAGCATGGCCTGGGCAGAGATCAGCGTTGCGCCGCCGATAAATACGGCGCCAAAGCCCCACAGAAAGATGCGCTCGATGTTCAATGGATTGCCCCCGCTGCCCGTTCAAGGGAGTCTAGAGCGCAAACAGGTCGGATGGAATCAAATTGATGGCGGCGCGGCGGCTTATGGGGGTTGGCTGGCGTTACTACGAGGGGCGGCTGGAACTCAGCGCGTCGGCCATCACAGCCTTTAGCGGCGTTGGCCGAAAATCCGGCAACGCCGCGGCCAGCTTGGCGCCGTCAATGGCATGAGGCGTACGCCACAGGTAAGACATTTCCGCGATTTCACGCATCATCGGCTTGAACACCCCCAGCAGCCGAATGATCGGCCAGGGCAGGCCTTTGACCTTCAGGTCACCGCCCGACGCTTCCTCCATCGACGCCACGAGCGCGGTGCCGGTCAGGGCAAATCCGGGAAATCCAAATGCCTCAAAATCTTCAAACTCCCCACGCCGATCCGCCAAAGCGGCCATGACCCGCCCAAGATCAGGGAGATATGCCCAGGCGTGGACCGCATTCATCGGGCCTGGGTACACTACATTTCCGGTCTCGATCTTGCCCGCGATGGTTCCGTCGAACCAGTTGCCGGTTTTCTCACGCTCGATGTAGTCGCCAGCCCGCACGATGATGGTGCGCACGCCGTCGGCACTTGCGTTGGCATAGGCGAGTTCCATTTCGACCCGCAGGCGGCCTTTGCAGGTGGTGGGGGATTGGGGAGAGTCCTCGGTCAGGCGCGCGGGCATGGCCTCGCCAAAATTATAGACATTGCCAGGGATCACCACGGTGGCGCCCGAGGCCTTGGCGGTGGCGATCACATTCGTGGTGAAGCGTGGCAGGTCATCGGCCCATCGCGGATAGGGCGGGTTTAGGGCGTTGACGATCACGTCGCATCCCATCGCGGCCCGGGAAAGCGTGTCAGCTTTGAAGGCATCTCCCTCGACCAGTTCCAAATTTTCCCGGCGATCAACCCTGTTCCATGAGCGGCCCAGGGCACTCACACTCCAGCCTACATCGAGAAACGCGTCCACGGCGGCGCGCCCCAGGCGGCCTTTTGCACCTAATACGATCACGCGCTGTTTCTGACTGGGTTTGCTCGGCATTTCGCTCTCCGGTTTGGCTGTATTCCTGTTGACAGCCCAACATAACCATTCGGTAAACATTCAGGGTTGAAAACCAGCCCGCCGCCCGGGTGGCGGCGCGGGCTGACCCCTCAGTTTAGCTGCTGGCGCACCAAATCCAAGGCTTGGCGCGCTTTGGCGGCCCATTCGCCGTGGTCGTCGATTTCCAGGTATTGCTGCCAACACTCGGCCGCTTGGGTCAGCGCGCCCTGGCGGTAGTGGATCCCCGCCAGATTGAACATGGCATCCGCATAGGTGGGGTCCGAGTCAATGGCGGCGCGGAGCTGGGTTGTCGCCGCGTCCAAATTCCCGGCATTTTCGTTTAAATGGGCCAAGTTGAAACGCGCGTCGACGAAGCGCCGGTCGATATCCAGGGCGATCTGATAGTGCAGGCGGGCTTGGCCCATCTCGCCGAGGTCGCGCAGGACATTGGCAAGGTTAAAAGCAATGGAAGGGTCGCGACGATCCGCCCCCAGGCAGCGCGCGTAAAGCCCGGCCGCCAAATCCAAATGGCCGTCTTCCTCCGCCGACAAAGCACCCTCGAATAGATCATCGGCGCTGGGATCGCCGGTGGCCGGCAGCGCCAGCAACATCTGGCCATCCAAATCAGCGGTGCCCTGGCCCATGCGGATGACAATGCCGTCCTCGGCCCGAACAAGCTTCACCTGAGACAGGCGATTGCCGTCATCAGCCCCCGGACCAAGCGCGTACACGCTGGCGATCACCTCGGCCAGGCCAGCACCCGAGGCCAACAGCCCCGCAACCTCCCGCGCGGCTACAAGATCGCGAAATCCGAACATGCCATCCCGGCCGTGTTCGACGACGTCAAACAGGGCCAGAAGTTTTGCCGCATCGGCGGAGAGGCCGGACTTCGCCTGAATTTGCTGGGCTGAAATTGAACGCTCGGCGGGCGGCTGGGCCTGCATCCGCCCCAGCCGCCGCAAAAAGGCATTTTCGCTAATCACATCAATGTGGAGTTTTTCAGCCCCGGCGACGCGGGCCTGGAGCCTTCCCGCTTCCAGCAGGGTGTGGGCGCCATGGCCAATCACCGCCAGATCCGTTGTCCGGCTCAAACCCCGGCGGACCTTGCCACCGGCATCTTTCACCCATCGCGCCGCCTCGACCTGGGTTGCGGCGCCAAAACGGCCAATAAAGACGGCGGTCTTACCCTTCATGGTTGGCGTTTAGCCGTTCGCCGCCTTTTTTACCAGGGGTGCTTTGGCCTTCTTTTTCGCCCCGGCCCGGGTCTTGCTTTTCGCCGGTGGTTTCTGGGCCTTGCCCTCATCCAGGCTTCGCTTCAAGGCGTCCATCAGGTTGATGACCTTGCCGCGTTCAGGGGCCTTAGCGATCACCGGGGCCTTGCCCTTGATTTTCGATTTCACCAGATCAAGCAGGGCCACCTGGTATTGGTCCTCGAATTTCGAGGAATCGAAATCGCCGGGAAACTGGTCGATGATCTGGCCGGCGAGCCCCAGGGCGTTGGCATCGGGTTGCTCGTCTGTGATTTCCTCAAAGATGTCCTTGTGGCCGCGCACTTCGTTGGCGCTGCGCAGTGTGGTCAGCACAAATCCGATGTCGCGAACTTGGATCACCACTTGGCGTTCCCGCCCCGACAACACGACCCGGCCGATGGCGGCTTTGTCCCGCTGTTTCATGGCGGCGTGAATGACACGAAAGGTTTCTTCCGCGACCGGACCGTCCGGGGCGACATAGTAGGGCGAATCCAGGAACATATTGTCCACGTCGTTGGCGTCGACGAATTGCTCGATGCCAATTGTTTTCGACGACTCGATTTGGATGGCGTCCAAATCCTCGGCATCCACCACCACATAGCGGTCTTTTTCGAATTCGTAGCCCTTGACCAGGTCCGAGCGTTCGACCTCACCCAGTTCGGGGTCAAAGGGCTTCATTTGGACGCGGTTGTGGGTGTCTTTGTGGAGATGGTTGAAGCTGATGCGGTTGCTTTTGGTGGTGGCGGTGAACAATTTCACCGGACAAGAAACCAACGATAGCTTCAGGTAGCCTTTCCAGCTGGCGCGTGCGGCCATGGACATTCCCCCAACAAAATGGACTTTCAGCTCACGCTGGAATCCTACTCCTTGTGCCATGCGCTTGTGAATCCCCAATTTTTAGGACTCACGCTTGACCCCTACTGCAACCTCCATGGCGTGTGAAATGCGGCGTGCCGAGGCTTCCAAATCAGCCCAAGGGTCGGCTGCCAGGCCATCGAGGCGCGCCGGTACCGTCGAGACATTGAATTCCGTTGGGTCGTCGACCTGGGCCAGTTCGTCCCATGTCAGAGGGGTCGCGACCGGGACGCCGGGCCGGGCGCGAATAGAATAGGAGCCAACGGCCGTGGCGCCACGGGTATTGCGAAGGTAGTCTAAATAAATGCGGCCCCGGCGCGGCGGCTTGGTGGGGTTCGACGTGTAGCGCCCAGGCATTTGCCGGGCCATCGTGTCCACCAGGCCTTTGCCGAACACCTTCAAGCCTTTCCAGGTCGTGCGTCTTTCCAGGGCGGTGACGACATGCAAGCCTTTGCCGCCGGTGGTGCGGACGAACGAAGCCAAGCCAAGATCATCAAGAAAATCCCGGACCTCGACGGCCGCCGCCCGCACATCTCGCCAGTCCAACGACTCGTCCGGGTCTAAATCGAGCACCATGCGGTCCGGGCGTTCGGGGCGATCGGCTTTGCAGCCCCATGGATGGAATTCGATGACACCGAACTGGGACAGGGACAGCAATCCTTTGGCATCCTTGATGAACAAAAATTCCGCCCGGTCCTTGCCGCCTTCTTCGCGCAGGTCGACGCTGTGGACATCGTGGGGCATGCCCTGGGAAAAATGCCGCTGGTAAAAGCAGTCTTTGGTTTTGCCAGTGGTGCAACGCACCAGAGTAACCGGGCGGGCAACGATCTGGGGCAGCATCCAATCCCCCACCCGGGCGTAATACAGCGCCAAATCCAGTTTGGTTGGGCCGTCCTTGGCGAACATCGCCCGGCCCGGGTTCGTGATCCAGATATTCGCCAAGTCTGTGTCGGTGACCAGCCGCGGCGGGCGCGCCTTATTGGGCGGCGTTATTGCGGCGCCAACGCTTTTGTCCGGGCGCAGGCCCTTGTACGACGGCGCCCGCAAGTGGCCTTTTGGCGTGCGGTTGGCGTACTGGACTTCGGCAATCAATTTTGGCTCCACCCACACTGTGTTTTTGGGCGGCTGCTCTATTTGCAACGTGAACGCCGGCTCGTCCCGGGCCAGCCGTTCTAATTTGGTCAGCAATTCCTTGGCCACGGTGCCACTGAACCCAGTTCCCACCTTGCCCGCGTAGGTGAGGCCGTCGGTCGAAGAATCCGCCAGCAACAGGCTCCCGAGCCCGCCTGCCGCGGTGGAGGGGATATAGCCGACGATGGCGAAGTTTTCCGCCGCCACGCATTTGGTTTTCAACCAATTGCGCGAGCGCCCCGGTGCGTAGGCCGCCTTGGTATTTTTCGAGACGATCCCCTCCAGACCCAATCGTGCCGCTTGGGCAAACAGGTCTGCGCCGCTGCCCGAATGGTGCTCGGAATATTGCACCGGCGAGGTGTCGTCGATCAGCGCTGCGATCAGGCCGTCCAGGGCGCGTTTGCGATCAAGTTGCGGCGACCGCGTCAGGTCGTGCCCATCCAGGTGCAGAAGATCAAAGGCGAAAAACACCAATTTTTCCTGGGCGCCCTCGCCCAGCGCATGCTGCAGCGCCGCGAAGTTCGTCGCGCCATTGGCCAATTGCACACAAACCTCACCATCCACAATAGCGGATTTGCATTTCGCCTGGGTCAGCGCGTCGGCGATGAGTTGGTATCGCTCGGTCCAATCGTGGCCGTTGCGGGTGAACAACGAGACGGCGCCGTTTTCGATGCGGGCCAGGGTGCGGTAGCCGTCGAATTTGATTTCATGGATCCATTTCGCCACGACAGGGGGTGTGTCATCCAGGGTCGCCAACTGAGGTTTTGGCACATCGCCCAACTTTGCTTTGCGCGCCCCGGGGATGTTTTTGGCGATTGGCTTGGGCGGCGCTCTGCGTTTTCGCCGGGGTGGCGACGGCGCCGCCAGGGCCTCGATCGCAACGCCGGAAATTACGCTCAAAGGCGCGGTTTCGGTGATGATCCCGTCGTCCTCGGGGACGGAATAGGTGTCGCGCTCCTTGATCAGCAGCCAGTTCTTTTCGTCTCCCTTGATCCGTACCAGGGCCCAGCCACCCCGCAGCTTTTCGCCCACCAGGCGGAGTTTCAGGTCGCCCTTGGCCAGGCCTTGTTCGAC
>JAKZSO010000221.1:0-2885 GCA_047517625.1 Alphaproteobacteria bacterium | reverse complement strand
GCGGAGAGTTGGGCCAGTTCAAAACGTTTATCGCCATGCGCTATTGGCACCCCATGGCGAAAGCGGCGGCGGCGGCGGTGCGGGGGTTTGGCCCCGACCGGGTGATTTTGTTGCCCCTGTATCCGCAATTCTCGACCACCACCACCACCTCGTCGGTGGCCGAATGGCAGGCGATGGCCACGGGCACCAATACCCCGACCCAGGTGATCGGTTGCTATTGCACCGAAGGCTGGTTCGTTGAGGCCCAAGCCCAAATCATTGCGCCGTTGGTGACCGAGGCCCGCCAGGCCGGTACGCCCCGGGTGCTTTTTTCCGCCCACGGCCTGCCCAAGCGGATCTCGGACGATGGCGATCCATACGCCCACCATACCCGGCGCACCGCCCGGGCGGTTGCGACCGAGCTCGATTTAGGGGACGACGAATGGACCCTGTGTTACCAAAGCCGGGTCGGCCGCCTGGAATGGATTGGGCCCTCGACCGATGATGAAATTCGCCGGGCCGGGGCCGACCGGTCGCCGGTGGTGGTTGTGCCGATCGCCTTTGTCTCGGAACATTCGGAAACCCTGGTGGAGCTGGACATAGAATACCGGACGATGGCCAAGGCGTTGGGCGTCCCGGCGTACTTCCGCGCTCCGACCCTGGGGGTCGGCCAAGGATTTATCGATGGCTTGGCGGGTTTGGTGCGGGACGCGGTGAGCGGCGCGATCAGGCCCTGCCCATCTGACCCCGGGCGTTTGTGCCCGAGCGGCCTGTGCGAACCGGCCCAGGAGACCAAATAACATGGATTGGCTGGTGGATTGGTACCCTTGGGTTTTGTCCGCGCACATCATTTCCATCATCGCCTGGATGGCGGGAATGTTCTATCTGCCCCGCCTATTCGCCTATCACGCCGATGCCGAAATCGGATCGGACAAGTCTGAGACCTTCAAAATCATGGAGCGGCGGTTGATGCGCGCGATCATCAACCCGGCCATGGTAGCGGCCTGGGCTTTTGGCATTTTGCTGGTGCTGACCCCGGGCATCGTCGATTGGGCCATGGCCTGGCCGTGGGTCAAGGCGGCGTTGGTGTTGGCCATGAGCGCCTTGCACGGGCTGCTGGCCCGGTGGCGACGGCATTTTGCCGGCGATCGTAACATCCACACCGCGCGGTTTTACAAATTGATGAACGAAATCCCCACCGCAATGATGGCCGGTATCGTCATCTTGGTCGTCACCAAGCCATTCTGACCGGGCGCGATTTTCACGGCTCTGGCATTTGACTTCAGCCAGATGATTGACTACATGCTAGGGGCAAGTTTTTCGGTGCGGCGGTCGCCCGCCGGTTCCGCATAAGCCTACACTAAGTTTCCCAAAAGCCGAGCCCGCTGCCGGGCGGCGGCGCCGTCCCCGGCGCAACCCCATGTCCACCAATGAATTGCGCCCGTCCGGGCGGCAATTGAAGGCCATACAGACAGCCATGAATCTCCAAACCTTGAAACTGAAAACCCCCGTCGAGCTGCTGGCGTTCGCTGAAGAACACAACGTCGAGAACGCGTCATCGCTGCGGACCCAGGACATGATGTTCGCCATCCTGAAACAGCTGGCCGACGACAATGTGGAAATTACCGGCACCGGCGTGCTGGAAATTCTGCAGGACGGCTTCGGGTTTTTACGTTCGCCGGAATCGAACTATTTGCCGGGTCCCGCCGACATCTATGTTTCGCCAAGCCAGGTGCGGCGGTTTGGGTTGCGCACCGGCGACACGGTCGAAGGCGAGATCCGCGCGCCCAAGGAGGGCGAGCGCTACTTTGCCCTGCTACGAGTCAAGACGGTCAATTTCGAAGAGACCGACAAGACCCGCCACAAGGTCAATTTTGACAACCTGACGCCCCTGTATCCGGAAGAACGCTTTACGATGGAACGGGGATTGGAAGAACAATCTGATCATCTGCCCCGGGTCATCGACCTAGTCGCGCCGTTGGGCAAGGGACAGCGGGCGTTGATCGTCGCGCCGCCACGCACCGGTAAGACGATGATGCTGCAAAGCATTGCCAAGTCGGTGGCGGCCAATCACCCGGACGCCTATTTGATCGTCCTGCTGATCGATGAGAGGCCCGAAGAAGTCACCGACATGCGGCGCTCGGTGGACGGTGAAGTGGTGAGCTCGACCTTTGACGAACCCGCGACCCGCCACGTTCAGGTCGCCGAGATGGTCATCGCCAAGGCCAAACGCTTGGTCGAAAGCGGCCGGGACGTGGTGATCCTGCTGGATTCGATTACCCGTCTGGCCCGGGCCTATAACACCGTGGTGCCATCGTCGGGCAAGGTGTTGACCGGCGGCGTCGACGCCAACGCCCTGCAACGGCCGAAGCGGTTTTTCGGCGCTGCCCGCAACGTCGAAGACGGCGGCTCGTTGACCATCATCGCCACCGCGTTGATCGAAACCGGCAGCCGCATGGACGAAGTCATTTTTGAAGAGTTCAAAGGCACAGGTAATTCGGAAATCATTTTGGACCGCAAGCTGTCCGACAAACGGGTTTGGCCCAGCATCGACATCACCCGGTCAGGCACCCGCAAAGAGGAGCTGCTGGTGGACAAGGGAACGTTGGCGAAGATGTGGGTGTTGCGTCGCATTTTGAACCCGATGGGCATTATTGACGGCATGGAATTCTTGCTGGGCAAAATGAAGCACACCAAGACCAACGCTGAATTTTTCGATTCGATGAATACTTAGAGTGCGGATCGCGCCCACTTGAATCGAATCATTTCTCCGCAATATCGGGGCGCGTGAATCCGAACGGCAATTAAGAGCGGATCGCGCCCGCTTGAATCGAATCATTTCTCCGCAATATCGGGGCGCGTGAATCCGAACGGCAATTAAGAGCGGATCGCGCCCACTGATGGCG
>JAKZSO010000220.1:0-6828 GCA_047517625.1 Alphaproteobacteria bacterium | reverse complement strand
AACCGGGGCTCCGGGTTGCCCGAGCCAAACGGCCCGGCGCGCTCCAGGTTCTCCAAGAATTCGGCGGTGGCGGCCCCGGCGGCCAAGACCCCATCCAAGCGCAGATCATAGGCGGTATCGGTTGCGGCCACCTGCGGGGCGATGCGTTCGAGCAGAAAAGCCTTCACGGCCTCAAATTTGTCCACGGCCACAGTCAACCCCGCCGCCATAGGGTGACCGCCGCCGTTCACCAGCAAACCCTTTTGGCGGGCGGCGATAACCGCTGCGCCCAAGTCAACGCCGCGTACCGACCGGCCCGAGCCCTTGCCCACACCGTCGTTCAGGGCGACGACGATTGCCGGGCGGCGCCATTGCTCTTTCAGGCGCGCCGCGACAATGCCGATGACTCCCGGGTGCCAGCCCTGGCCAGCGACGATGACCACGGGGCCTGGGTCGGCCTCGCCCACCATCGCCTGGGCTTCCGCCAACACGGCGGCTTCAATGGCTTTGCGTTCCGTATTATGACGATCAAGTTGGGCGGCGGTGACGCCGGCCTCAACCGGGTCGTCGGTGGCCAGCAAACGCGCGCCTAGGTCCGAGCGCCCCACCCGGCCCCCGGCGTTGACCCGGGGCCCCAGGACAAAGCCCGCGTGGTAGGTGCCTAAGGGTTCGTTCACGCCGGCGACATCGGCCAGAGCTTTTAACCCGGCATTGCGGCGGCCAGCCATGACCTTTAGGCCCTGGACCACCAAGGCCCGGTTCAGACCCACCAGGGGCACGACATCACACACGGTGCCCAGCGCCACCAAATCAAGCCAATTCAGCAGCGCCGGCTCCGGTCGATCGGCGTTGTACCACCCGGCTTGGCGCAGGGCGCGGTTGACGGCCACCACCAACAGAAACGCCACGCCGACAGCGGCCAGGGCGCCGAATGCGCCGGTTTCGTCCAGACGGTTGGGATTGATGACACCCAGCGCCCGGGGCAGCTTTGCTTCCGCCGCGTGATGATCGACCACAATCACATCAAGACCGGCACCAGCCGCGGCCTCCAGGGCCTCGAAAGCACTGACCCCGCAGTCCACCGTGACCACCACCTTGGCGCCTTCCTCCGCCAACTGCAAAAGCGCCGGTGCGTTGGGGCCATATCCTTCCTTGATGCGGTCGGGAATATAGGTGCGCGCCACGCCGCCGACCTTGCCGAAAAACCGCGACAACAGCGCCGACGAGGTGGCGCCATCCACGTCGTAATCGCCAAAGATGGCGATGGGCTCTGCGTTCTGAATTGCCCGCACCAAACGCTCGGCGCTTGAATCCATGTCGCGGAAGTCCGACGGATCGGGCAGCGCCGCCCGCAAGGTCGGGTTCAGATACGCCTCGGCCTCCTCCACGCCGACGGCGCGCGCCGCCAGCACCCGGCCCAACACTTCTGGCAGACCGAGTCTCTGCGCCAAAGCCAGCGCGATACGGTCGTCGGTCTCCCGGTAAACCCATCGCCGGCCGGTGGCGGATCGTTCAACACCCAGCACCGGGTTGGGCGCATTTTGGTTGGGATCGTGAGCCGATGGGCTCACGGCGCTTGGGGATCTCCGGCCAGCCGATGATTGGCGCGGATCCAGCGCACGGTGCCGGTGGCCGAGCGCATCACCACGGAGGAAGTCGTTACCGATCCGCCCTCGTGGCGCACACCATCGACCAATGCCCCCGGCGTGACACCGGTGGCGGAAAAAATCACGTCGCCCCCGGCGAGCTCTGATGTGGCGTATTTTTGGCCCGGGTCGTCAATGCCGGCGGCCAGGGCCCGTTCGCCATCGTCCCGCAACACCAGCCGGCCTTGGATTTCGCCGCCCAAGGATCGTAGCGCTGCCGCCGCCAGAACCCCTTCGGCGGCTCCGCCCGCGCCCAGGAACACATCCACGCCCGAATCCGCCAGCGCCACGGCAATGACCCCGGCGATGTCGCCTTCCGGGATCAATCGCACCCGGGCCCCGGTTTCGCGCACCGCGGCGATCAAGTCGCCATGGCGGGGGCGGTCCAAAATACACGCGGTGATGGCGGCCGCCGGCCGCCCCAAAGCGTGGGCGATCACGCCGATGTTCTCTGCCGGGGCAAAATCCAAATCGACGGTGCCGGCCGGAACCAGGGGACCAACCGCGATCTTGTCCATATAGACGTTGGGCAGCGCCACCAATCCGCCGGGCTCCGACAAGGCCAAGACACACATGGCATCGGGCCCGCCCCGAGCAGCGAGCGTGTCACATTCCAGAGCATCAATGGCGATGGCGACCTCGGCGCCGCCCGCCCCCAGCGCCTCGCCCTCGAACAACAATTCCGCCAAGCCCTTTGGACCTTCCCCGATCACCACTTTGCCCTCGATGGGTAACGCGTCCAGTACGCTGCGTGCCGCCTCAGCCGCGGCTTGGTCGGCCGCCAGTTCATCGCCGCTCCCGGACCACCGGGCCGCGGCAACGGCCGCCGCTTCGGTGACCCGAACAGCGTCCATGCCAAGGGATCGGCTGAGATAGTTTGCCATTACCGTGCCCGCCTATAAGGGCTCGATGCGGATCAGCGCCGGGTCTTCCACCACTTCGGCCATGGCGGTCAGCTGTTCGCGAACCCGGGACATGGCGGCCTCTTCGGCGTCGTGGGTCACCAAGATCAGCGGCACCGTTTCTCCCGGCGCCCGGCCCCGTTGAAGCACGGTTTCGATACTGACATTTTCATCCCGCAACAATTCGGAGACCTTGGCCAGAACGCCTGGTTCGTCGACCACCATCAGCCGCAGATAGTACGCGCCGCGATGGCCGGCCATGGGTTGGGTGGGCAGTGCCGTCAGCTCGGCCACGGGCAGGGAAAACGCCGGCGCCTGGTTGCCGCGGGCGAGGTCCACCAGATCGCCGACCACGGCGGAAGCGGTCGGCCTCTCGCCCGCGCCCGCACCTTCGTACACCGTGCGGCCGACGAAATCGCCGTCGGCGACCACGGCATTGATGACCCCATGCACACCTGCGATCGGGGACTCCATCTTGATCATGCAGGGGTGAACCCGTTGGCGCACGCCGCCGTTCGCGCGCTTGGTGATGGCGAGCAGCTTGATGCGGTATCCGAGCTCGCCGGCAAAGCCAATGTCCAGCGCCGTGATGTTGCGGATACCTTCCACATAGACATGGTGAAAATCCATGGGGCAACCGAAGGCGATGCTGGTGAGAATGGCCAACTTGTGGGCCGAATCGATGCCGTCCACATCGAAACTGGGGTCGGCCTCGGCGTATCCCAGCGCCTGGGCTTCCGCCAAAACCTCGGCAAAGTCGCGCCCGGTCTGTTCCATTTCGGTGAGGATGTAATTGCAAGTGCCGTTCAGGATTCCGTAGACCGTGTGCAATTCGTTGGCGGCCAAGCTTTCCCGGATCACTTTCAGGATCGGAATGCCACCGGCCACCGCCGCCTCAAACGCCAGCACGCCGCCATTGGTTTCCGCAGTTTGCGCCAGCGCGAGCCCGTGATGGGCGATCAGCGCCTTGTTGGCGGTGGCCACCGACTTGCCAGCCGCTAAGGCGGTTTGCACGACGGTCTTGGCGATGCCATCCGATCCGCCGATCAGTTCCACGACCACGTCGATGCCATCCGCCGCCGCCATGGCCAACGCATCGTCGTGCCAGGGGACGTCCGCCAACAGATCCTTCAGCTCAGGCGGCATTTCTAGAGCTGATACTCCGGCAAGCTCAATTCCGCGGCCGCAGCGCTTGGCCAGCAGGCCGGCGTGTTCGCGCAAGATCTTGACGACGCCGCCGCCGACAGTCCCCAGCCCGGCGATGCCGACCCTAAGCGAGCCGCTCACGGCGCAACTGTGTGTTTGGAATTAGAGCAGGCGGCGACGAAAGGAATTTCCTTACCGACCGGGCAGCTTGGCGAATGCGCTGCTCGTTCTCCACCAGCGCAATGCGCACATAGCCCTCGCCGTGCTCGCCAAAGCCGATCCCCGGGGACACCGCGACCTGGGCGTGGGTCAACAATAACTTTGAAAACTCCATGGACCCCGCTTCCGTAAAATCAGCGGGGACCGGCGCCCAGGCGAACATCGACGCCGGCGGGCTGGGGATCTCCCAACCGGCGGAAGCCATGGACTGGACCAGCACATCCCGGCGTTGCCGGTACATCGCCCGGATTTCGTCGACACAGGCCTGGGGGCCATTTAACGCCGCCGCCGCCGCGACCTGAATGGGCGTAAAGGCGCCGTAATCGAGATACGATTTGATCCGGGTCAGGGCATGGATCAGTTCGCGGTTGCCCGTGGCGAAACCGATACGCCATCCGGGCATGGAATAGGTCTTGCTCAGAGACGTGAATTCGACAGCAATTTCCCGCGCCCCGGGCACCTGCAAGATCGACGGCGGCGGCGCATCAAAATAGATCTCGGAATAGGCCAAATCCGACAGGATAAACACCTGCTTGGCCCGGCAGAATTCGACAATCTCTTCATAGAAGTCCAATTCCACCACCAAGGCGGTGGGATTGGACGGATAGTTCAGAACCACCGCCGCCGGTGGCCGGTCGCTGGTTTCCACCGCGCGCTTGAAATCGACGATGAAATCGCGCCCCGGCCCCAACGGCACATGCTGAATTTCCGCCCCGGCGATGATGAAGCCATAAGGATGAATGGGATAGCTGGGGTTGGGAACCAAAATGATGTCGCCGGGGGCGGTGATCGCCGAGGCCAAATTGGCCAAGCCCTCTTTTGATCCCAGGGTAACGATCGTCTCGGTTTCCGGGTCAATGTCCACGCCGAAGCGCCGGCCATAGTAGGCCGCGATCGCCCGCCGCAATCCGGGGATCCCTTTCGACGAGGAGTAGCGGTGGGCACGTGGGTCTCGCGCCGCCTCGACCAATTTTTCGACGATGTGGGCCGGGGTCCCCGAATCCGGGTTGCCCATGCCGAAGTCGATGATGTCTTCCCCTGCGGCCCGAGCCGCCGCCTTCAGCTGGTTGACTTCGCCGAAAACATAGGGCGGAAGCTGCCTGATGCGATGAAAATCCATGGCTAGAGCACGCATTGATTAGATGGAACCATTTGAACTGGTGCTCTAGCTTTCAGCCGCCCGGTGCCCGCGCAGCGCGCGCGGAACTCCGGGTCAGGCTTGTACGAAAATCTCGACCCGGCGGTTCTTGGCTTCGCCGGACGGCATCGCTTCCAGGTACATCGGCTGGGCATCGCCCACTGCATCGATGGTCAACGCCCCGGGGTCGACACCAAGGCGCATGAGCTCCACCGCCACGGCCCCGGCACGATTGGCGGAAATACGGAAATTCACCCGCAGGTGGACATCAAACGCCATTTCCTTGGTCCGCTGGGAGGCATGGCCGACGACGCGAATGGTTCCGCCATTTTGCTTGAAAGCGTCGGCGATCTGCTTGATCTGCGTGCGCGCCTGCCGCGACAAGGAAGCCGAATCGTGGCCGAAAAGGACCCGCGTCGGCTCGGCCGAAAAAGCCTGCGCCCCACCAAACCAGGCTAGTCCTGGCAAACCGGCCAAGGCGCCACCGCCCACCGGCGGCGGTGGGGTTTCAAGCACCGCCACTGGCACCCCGGCGTTGAACGCCGGCGGCGCGAAAACCGGACCAGGGGCGGCGGGAAATCCCGCCACCGCCGGAACGATGGAAACCGTCGCCCGGGACTGCTGGAGCATCTGGGCGAACGTCGCGCCCAACGTGTTCTGGCCTGCCCCGACTGCCGGCGGCAGAACCTGGGCCACCTGTTGGGGTGTGGCAGCCGGAAGCGGCGCACCGGCAATCCCCGGGGTGGGAGGCGGCGCAACTGCCGCCATCTGGGGCAATGCGGGTACGGCCGGCAGCGCCGGAACCAGGGCCGGGGCGGCGATTGCCACCGCGGGTGCCGGCGCCGCCGCGGGCAGTGCTGGATTTAGTGCGGGGGCGGGAACGGGTTCCGCCAACGCAACCGCGCCAGCCGGCGGCAAGGCGGGTAACAATGGTGTCAGGCCAGCGCCAAGATCGGGCAGTGGCGCGGCCTCGGCAATGACCGCCAAGCCAGCGGCGGCAGCCCCCGGCGGCAGCGGCACCGCAAGTTCAGGCACCCCAATTTCGGCCAACCCTGGCGCCACAGGCGCCGCGGGCATCACTGGACCGGGTGCCGGCACGGGCGCGGGTGGTGCGGGCAGCGGGGCTGCCTCGACGACCGCCACCGGCACAGCCGGCGGCTGGGGAGCGGGCGTGATGACCGGGGCCGGTGCGATCGCCGGCTGGGGAGCCGCGGCAACGACAGCCGCCGCCTCTGCCGCGCCGCCCTGGCGCAATTGCTGTTCCAAATACCGGGCGTTTTCGAGGTCGCCAGCCAAACCTTCGGCCAACGCCTGGCGCTCAGCCGGGGCCGCCACCGGCGGCGGTGCGCCGGGAACATCGGCAACGACGGGGAACCCGCCTTCTCCGGCCTCGCGGGGCGCATCGAGGAACGCCGCGCCGTCGTCGGTGAACAGGTTGTCGTACCATTCGACGGGGTTCGCCCAATCGGGAATATAGCTGCACCCCGAAAGGACAAGCGCGGCACCCGCGATCCACATCGGCGTTGCGGCCCAGCGTACTCGGTTTTTCATCTGCTCAACTCCCGCCGCCGAATAGCGGCCCATTTTCCTGGGGCTGATCCCACGCGCATTCTAGGGCGCCCACAACAAAGCGTTGGCCGCGAGCGTGCTAGCCAAAGCGCCCAACACAATACGGTTTGCGCCGAACACGATCAACAACCGACGAACTTTCCATCTGGGCCGTTAGTCCGTGCCAGTCCCGTTACTCAGGCATCGCCAAGCCCAGGTAATTCCTGGCCAGTTCCGCGTAGTGCTCCGC
>JAKZSO010000219.1:0-11082 GCA_047517625.1 Alphaproteobacteria bacterium | reverse complement strand
CCTCTGGCCGACTTGCTGGCGCGGTCGGTGGCCGACATCGTGGTCCGCTTGGAAGAGCAGTGGAAGGCCGATACCCTGTTGGAAACAGGGGCCGAGGCGCGCCTGGCGGCCACGATCCCCATCGCCGATTTGGCGGATTGGCTTGCGATTCGGGCGCGCCTAGAGCAAGCACCAGAGGTGACCAAGATTGTACTCAGCGATATTTCCCGTTCCGCCGCCCATATCGAAGTTGGATTTTTTGGCGCGCCGGAACGCTTGGCTTTGGCCCTGGCCCAACGCGATATCCAGCTTCTCGCCGAAGATGGTTTCTGGGTGATTCGCCTGGGCGGAAAGACGCAACCATGAGTGGCCGCCGCCAAGCGTTGTTCTGGCTCGCCTCCCTCGTGCTGGTGGGGGTGCTGGTCTATTGGCTGCGGGGGATTTTGCTGCCGTTCGTGGCGGGCATGGCCGTGGCGTACTTGCTCGACCCCGCCGCCGACAAATTAGAGACATGGGGCCTGTCCCGAACCTGGGCGACGGCGGTGCTCACCGCGGCGTTTTTTGCCCTGGTGGCCGGGCTGGTCCTGATCTTGTACCCAGTGCTGCAAAATCAGGTGGTTGGGTTTGTCGTGCGGCTGCCGGACTATGTGGCCGACGCCCGAGATTGGCTGGTGCCGCTGATTGCCGTGGTGGCGGAACGCTTGCCGTTCGTTGAAAGCCCCGACCAGGTAGTGGAGGCCGCCACCGGCTTGTCGGAAAAATACGCGGGGTGGTTGGCGGGAGCCGCCGCCCGCCTGTGGACCGGCGGCTTGGCTTTTTTCAATCTGGTTACCCTGGCGCTGATCACCCCGGTTGTGGCGTTTTATTTGTTGCGGGATTGGGACGATATTGTCGCCCGCATCGATGGCCTGCTGCCCCGGCGTCAAGCTCCGGTCATCCGCGAACAGTTGAGCCGAATTGACAAAGTGTTGGCCGGATTTGTTCGTGGCCAAACCTTGGTGTCCATTTCCTTGGGGGTTATCTATGCCGTCGGCCTGACGGCGGTGGGCCTGGAATTCGGCCTGGTGATCGGCTTGGGCACCGGCATTCTGTCGTTCGTGCCGTTCGTTGGCATGGTGGTGGGTTTCGCCACCGCCATGGTGGTGGGGCTGCTGCAATGGGGCGTCGACCCTGGGCACTTACTACTCCTGGCGGCGGTGTTTGCGGTGGGTCAGGTTCTGGAGTCCGCGGTCTTGCAGCCCCGGCTGCTGGGGGGCAGCGTTGGTTTGCACCCGGTATGGGTGATCTTCGGGGTGCTGGCCGGGGGCGCGCTGTTCGGTTTCGTCGGCGTGCTGTTGGCGGTGCCGGTGGCGGCGGCGGTGGGGGTGCTGGTGCGTTTCTCGGTGGAGCAGTATCACGAAAGCGCGCTCTATCAGGACGCTCAGAGTGCCCATAGCGCCGAGATTTCGCCCCAGGCTCTTGAGCCGCCAGAGCCGCCAATTCCGCCGGTGCCAGCAAATCCGCCAAAACCGCCGGAGCCCCGAGAGCTCGACCGAGAGTGAGCGCGCCGCCGGTCCAACTGCCGTTGGATTTGGGCCATCGCCAAGCCTTGGGGCGGGAGGACTTTTTGGTGGCGGAATGCAACCGCGATGCGACGGCCTGGATCGACCGCTGGCCCGATTGGCAAACCCTGGTGGTTCACGGCGGGCCGGGGTGCGGTAAATCCCACCTGGCGGCGGTTTGGCAATCCCGGGCACAGGCTCGGGTTCTAAGCCCTGATTTGCTGGCGGCCAGCCGCCCGGAAGACATCGCGGGCCCAGGCGGACGGGTGCTGGATGACGGCGTTTGGGGGCTTTCCTCGACGGTCCCTGGGTTTGACCAGGCGGCGCTGCTGCACTGGTACAATTTGCAGGTTGAAGGCGGCGGGAGTCTGCTGATAACCGCACCGACACCACCGGCAAAGTGGACCACCCCGCTCGCCGATCTGAGGTCGCGGCTGCGGGCCATTCCGGTGGTCGAAATTGGCCCCCCCGACGACGCGCTGTTGGCGGCGGTGATGGTCAAGCATTTCGCCGACCGCCAGTTGGACGTGGGCGCGGATGTAATCGGGTTTTTGGCGGCGCGGTTGGAACGATCGTTCGAGGCCTGCCGCCGCGCGGTGGAGGCGTTGGACGCCGAAGCGATGGCCCAGGGCCGGGCAATTACCGTGCCGCTGGCCCGCCAGGTTTTGGCATCGAATTCTGATAAACTTTCAGGCTAAACCAAGTAGGGGAGCACAGACGTGAAAGCGCGCATCAAATGGATTGAAGACCGCACCTTTTTGGCGGAATCCGGCAGCGGCCACGGGCATCTGCTGGGAACGTCCACAGGCATCGATGGCAGCCGCTTAGCCGCCAGCGCCATGGAGTTTGTGTTGATGGGCACTGGTGGATGCACCGCCTGGGATGTGGTCAATATCCTGGAAAAAGGCCGCGAGCCGGTCGACGATGTCGTTGCCGAATTGGACGCCGAGCGGGCCGAGGAACACCCCCAGGTTTTCACAAAGATCCACATTCACTTTGTGGTGACGGGGCGGGGCCTTAATTCGGAAAAGGTCGAACGAGCAATCGCGCTTTCCGCCGACAAATATTGTTCCGCCTCGGCAATGCTGGCCAAGACCGCCGAAATCACCCACGATTTTGAGATTAGAGAGCAGATCGCGCCTTCCTGATTCGAATCGCTGCTCCGCAGCATTGGGGCGCGTGGCACTGTCGTCGTTTAGAGAGCGCTAACTTTTCGGTAATTGCTCCGGCGAAACGAAAGCCGTCAGCGTTCCCGCCCGTAATCCCACCCCCGTCCAGTCGGCAATATCGAAGGTCAAAGTCGCCAGCGCCCCGGATGAAAATCTGGCAGCCAAGCCGGCGAGTAATTCCGGGCTGCCGCCGCCGCACACCGCAAGGGCGAGCTCCTGGATCGCCGGTACGTGACCAATCATCAGCAGCTCGCCGACGTCGCTGTCGGTTTCCTTGATCCGCGCCAAGATGCCGCCGGCAGTGGTAGAGTACAGGGCGCGCTCGGGCTTGGCGGTGATGGGGCCGGAAAACGCCTTGGCCAACGCGGCAAAAGTCTCCTCGACCCGCACGGCTGTGGAGCACAGGGCTTGCGTGGGTTTGGCGCCGGAGGCGTTCAAGTATTGGCCCATGGCCTCGGCGTCCGCGATTCCGGACTCCAACAGCGTCCGTTCATGGTCACCGGCATTGGCCGGTGTTGAGCCCGCTTTACAATGCCTGAGCAGATAAAGCGTCTTCACCCGCTGACCTGGCGTTCAACCACTTCGACCCCGGCGCGGGGGCCGGCGCCAAGCGCGATTTCCCCGGCCACCAGGCGCGCGGCGTCCGCGCCGAATATTTCGTGGCGCCAGCCAGACATGGCCCTGGTGGCGACGCCATTGCCGGATGCGATCTGTTCAAGGTCGCTGCCCGAGGCGACCATTTTTGGCGCCACACCGTGATTTTCGCATTTCATTTTCAGTAGAACCTTGAGCAAATCGATGGTCGGTCCGACACTGGCCGACGGCGGTTTGTTACGCTTGCGCTTGGGCAGGTCGCTGTCCGGTAACGCCAGGGCGTCGGCCACGGCCGCCAACAGAAACTTGCCACCTTTGCTGTCGGCAAAGCCCTTGGTCACGCCGCGAATGGCGCCTAGCTCGGTGGCGTTTCCGGGGGGATGGGCGGCGATGCCCATCAACACTTCGTCCCGCAAAACCCGGTTACGGGTCAAATCCCGGGATTGGGCTTCGCGGTCGCGCCATGCGGCAAGCGCGCGCACCAGCCCCAAAAACCGCCGCTCCGACGATCGGATCTTCAGCCGTTTCCAGGCTTCTTCCGGGTGACTGGCGTAGGTGTCGGGGTTGGTGAGCACCGCCATTTCTTCCGCAACCCAGCCCTCGCGCCCGGTCTTTTTTAACCGGGCCGACAATTTATCGTAAACCACCCGCAGATGGGTCACGTCGCCCAGGGCATAACGCAATTGGCGGTCGGTCAGGGGCCGCCGCCGCCAATCCGTAAACCTTGAATGTTTATCCAGGGATTCGCCGGTGAGCTTGGAAACCAGCGTTTCATAACCGGCCGAATCGCCAAACCCGCAAACCATGGCGGCGATTTGGGTGTCGAACATCGGGGCCGGCACCACTCCGGCCAGGTGGTAGAAAATCTCGACGTCCTGGCTGCCGGCGTGGAACACTTTCAAAGTGCCGGGGTCGGCCAGCAATTCGAACAGCGGAGCAAGGTCAAGACCATCGGCCAGGGCGTCCACCGCCAACGCCTCATCCGGGCCGCCCAACTGGGCCAGGCACAGCAGCGGCCAATAGGTGGTTTCGCGGATGAATTCGGTGTCGATGGTGACGTAGTCGGCGTTAGACAGGCGCTCGCAGGCGGCGGCAAGCGCCGCGGTCGTGGTTACAATATCCATTGGCTAGGGTTCTACCACGGCCGCGGTATTCCCAGAAAGGGCTGACCCGCCGCACCCTTGACACTCAGCGGGGTTCCGTGTGCTCTTGCGCGCTCATTTGACCTGGGGTCCCTGGAGTTTTTGTTTGAGAATGCACCCGTACCGCACTCACAATTGCGGCGCGCTGACGGAAAAACTCGTCGGCGAGACCGTGCGCGTTTCAGGCTGGATCCATCGCAAACGCGACCACGGCAATCTGCTGTTTGTCGACCTGCGTGATCAGTTCGGCATCACCCAATGCGTCGTCGAGACCGACGAGCCCACATTCGCCGCCATGGACAGCGCCCGGCCCGAAAGCGTCGTCACCGTCACCGGCGCCGTGGTGGCGCGCAGTACGGCGACCATCAACCCGGCGCTGCCCACGGGCCAGGTGGAGGTGCGCATCGCCGAATTGGAAATCCAAGGCCCGGCGGACGAACTGCCGATCCAAGTGTTCGGCGACCAAGAGTTTCCCGAAGACTTGCGCCTGCGCTACCGGTTTTTGGACCTGCGCCGGGAAAAGATGCACCGCAATATCGTGTTGCGGTCGAACGTCATCACCAGCATCCGCCGGCGCATGGTGGAACGGGGCTTCACGGAGTTGCAGACCCCCATCTTGACGGCATCATCGCCCGAGGGCGCGAGGGATTATCTGGTCCCCAGCCGCCTGCATCCGGGACAGTTTTATGCGCTGCCCCAGGCCCCCCAGCAGTTCAAGCAGCTGTATATGATTTCAGGGTTCGATCGTTACTTCCAGATCGCCCCGTGTTTCCGCGACGAAGACGCCCGGGCCGACCGCTCCCCCGGAGAGTTCTATCAGCTCGATGTGGAGATGAGCTTCGTCGAACAGGAGGACGTTTTTGCAGCCATCGAGCCGGTGATCGCCGGGGTGTTCGAAGAATTCACCGGCACGGATGTGGCCCGGCCGTTCCCGCGCATCCCCTTTGCCGAAGCCATGTTGAAATACGGGTCCGACAAGCCCGACCTGCGCAATCCCATCGAGATCGCCGACGTCACCGATGCGTTCCGGGCCTCAGGCTTCGGGATTTTCGCCAAGGCCATCGAAAACGGCGCCGTAGTGCTGGCGATCCCCGCCCCGGGGGCCGCGAGCCGGGCCCGCAGCTTTTTCGACAAAATGAACGACTGGGCCCGGGCCGGCGGTTGGCCAGGATTGGGATACATACAGTTCCCTAAAGACGGAGGCGCAAAAGGCCCCATCGCGAAAAACCTCGACGCGGATCGCGTCGCCATGATCCTCGAAAACGCCGGCCTCAATCCTGGCGACGGTGTTTTCTTTGCTTGCGACCAGCCGGGCAAGGCCGCCGAACTGGCGGGGCTGGCGCGCACAAAGGTGGGAGCGGATTTAGAGTTGGCCGAGGTTGGCGATTTCCGCTTTTGCTGGATCGTCGACTACCCCATGTACGAATTCGACGCAACCGCGGGCAAGATCGAATTCAGCCACAATCCGTTTTCCATGCCCCAAGGCGGCTTGCAGGCCTTGAACGAAAAAGACCCGCTGGATGTGCTGGCCTATCAGTACGACATCGTTTGCAACGGGGTTGAGCTGTCGTCCGGCGCGATCCGAAATCACCGCCCTGAAACGATGGTTCGGGCCTTCGAGATCGCCGGGTATTCCGAAGCGGATGTGAAAGAGCAATTCGGCGGCATGTTCAACGCCTTTCGCTTTGGCGCCCCGCCCCACGGCGGTATTGCCCCCGGCATTGACCGCATCGTTATGTTGATCGCGGGCGAGCCGAACCTGCGCGAGATCGTGGCCTTCCCGATGACCCAAACCGCCCAGGACTTGATGATGGGCGCCCCGGCGCAGGTGCCGGATCAAGCCCTGAAAGACATCCATATCAAGGTCGTCATGCCGCCGAAAAAGGTTGACCCCGACCCAGCGACCTAGGACAACCCGCCTTCGCCGCCGGTGGGCTCCCATTTAAAGAAGCGTACCGCGAGCGCTGCCGCCACGACTCCCCAAACCGCCATCACGGCAAGATGGGAAAGTATGGCGTACTCGCCGGGTCCGGCGCTCCACTGGAAGCCATTGCCAGACAGGGTGGGGTTGAACGCCCCCGAAAACGCCTGGGCAAAGTGCTTGACCGGAAAAATGTCGCCGGCGATGGCCACCCAGGCGGGCGAATTCGAAGACGGCGGGATGAAAATTTCCGACGCGAATGCCAAGGGCAGCAATGTCGCGTTGCCGGCGACCGCCGCCAAGTTTGAATCCGAGGCCAGCGCAGCCAGCATCATTCCGAGAGCGGCGAAACACCCAACGCCCACCAGGAATGCAAGGAGCGCGGCGGCCAAAGTGCCGGGGTCGGGACGGATGCCGAAAAATGCGATTCCCACACCCATTAGCAGGCCCACCGCGATGAAAGCGGTCCAGGTTGTCGAGGCCAGGCGGGCCGGCGATATACACAGCCAGGGGGGCAGGGGCGTTCCCCGCACGCGCTTCAAGATTCCCTCCTCACGCCGGTTTACGGTCATGATGGCAAGGTTCGTGTAGGCCGCGGTGATGGCTCCGTATACCCCCAGACTGGGCGCATAGAACTGGGCCATCGGCACCCCCAAAGCGCTGATCATGCCGTTGCCGAAAACGCTGACGAAAACCAGCAGGAACATCAGCGGGAACACCAGCGTGAAAAACGCTGCCATGGGCGAGCGCCAAAACACCCGGTTCTGGTAGCGCACCTGGTGCACCAATAGCTGCCAATTGGACGGGCGCATGGTCTGGCCGGCGTCAGTCATCGGCGGCCTCGTGACCGATTAGATCCAGATAAATGTCTTCCAAACTGGGCGGCGCGACGGTCAAGACCTCAAGCGCCACCCCCTGGCCCAGCGCCCACGCGGTCAGATCGTGCACCGCCTGGGTCGGCTCGGCGGTGCGGATTGCAAATTCTCCGTCGCGGTTCTTGATGGCGGCTTGGGCCATGGCTGGCAGATCGCTCTGGGCGCGCTCCGCCACACGGAAACGAATATGGGACGGCAACCGATCGCGGTCGCCCAATGTTTTGGGCGTGCCCTCGGCGACGATTTGGCCGCGGGCAATGACCGCGATGCGGTCCGCGAGGTTCTGGGCCTCGTCCATGTAGTGGGTGGTGAGCAGGATGGTTTTACCCAGTCCGCGCAGCCCGGCGACAAGTTCCCAGGCCTGACGCCGTGCGGAAGGGTCAAACCCGGTCGTCGGCTCGTCCAGGAAGATGAGATCAGGCTCGCCGACGATGGCCAACGCCAGCTCCAGCCGGCGTTTTTGACCCCCCGACAAGGTCTTGATGCGGGCACCGGATTTTTCCGTCAAACCAACCGCCTTGATCACGTCGTTCACCGGCCGGGGATTTGGGTAGAGAGACCCGTAAATTTCTACCGCCTCGCGCCCGGTCAGTTCGTTTTCCAGGCTGCCGTTTTGCAGCATGATGCCGATGCGCTCGCGGAAATCCCGGCCCCCGGTTTCGGGATCGAAGCCCAGCACATGGACTTCGCCTGAAGTCCGCCGCCGGTGGCCCTCAAGAATTTCGATCAGGGTTGTCTTACCGGCGCCATTCGGGCCTAAAAGGCAGAAAACTTCGCCCTCGGCGACCTCCAATCCGACCCCGTCCACGGCGGCGGTAGCGCCGTAACGTTTGATCAAATTTTCGATGACGATGGCGGCCGCCACGCGGCCCCCTAGCCCTTTAGCGTTTCGGTGAAAAACGCCACGGTGCGGCTCCAGGCCAAATCCGACGCCGCCTTGTCGTACCGCGAGGCATTGGTGTCGTTATTGAAAGCGTGGTTGGCGCCCTCGCACATGTGCACCGTGTAGCGCGCCACGCCGCCTCCAGCGCGGCGGTGTAGCCGGGCATTCCGCCGTTGATGCGGCTGTCCAGCCCGGCGTAGTGGAGCATCAACGGCACCCGCATGTTGGGTACGTCCGCGGCTGCCGGGGCGGATCCGTAGTACGCTACCGCGGCGTTCAAGAATCCCGTGTCCGCGTGGGTGGCGATTTCGTTGACCATCCCGCAGCCCCAACAGAACCCGACGGGCGGGGCGGCGCAGCGGGAACATGCGCGGCTCATCGCCCGCCGTACCGCCACGTGGGCGTGGCGGATTCCGAAATGTCTTTGATGTGTGCCGGCGGTGCTCATGAGCAGCCGCTGGTGGAACCACAGGTCATGCACTTCATGCAGGTGCCGTTGCGGACCAGCGTGAAGTTTCCGCACTCACCGCACGCATCGCCCTCGTAGCCTTTGATGCGGGCTTGTGCCGCGGCGCCAACGACGGCGGCGCGGGTGGTCGTGGTCGTCGACGAGGTGGCCACGGCGACCGCGCCAACTGAGGTTCCGGCCGCCGCAACGGTGGCCTCGTGCACTTGTTCGATCGCCGCGGCCATTGCCGCCGACGCCTCGGGCGCGGCGCCGCCGTTGACCACGTACAAATTGCTACGGGCATAGCCGTTGCTGGCCATTGGCGAGGCGGCCGCGGCCTCGGCCAAAACCGCGGGTGGCGCCGCTTCATGGTGGTCGCCGTCGCCAACCGCATCGCCACGCAGGTCGTCGGGGCCGACGTGGGCAAGATCGGTGCGGCCCAGGTACGAGACCGCCAATTCCCGGAAGATGTAGTCGACCACCGAGGTCGCCATTTTGATGGCGTTGTTGCCCTCGACCATTCCCGAGGGCTCGAACCGGGTAAAGGTGAAGGCTTCGACGAATTCTTCCAGCGGCACGCCGTATTGCAGAGCGATCGATATGGCGATGGCGAAATTGTTCATCAGGCTGCGGAAGGCAGCGCCTTCTTTGTGCATATCGATGAAGATTTCGCCGATCTCGCCGGTGTTGTATTCGCCGGTGCGCAGGTAGATCTTGTGGCCGCCGACCGTCGCTTTTTGGGTGTAGCCCTTGCGCCGTTGCGGCAACCGTCTGCGCTTCGCCACTAAATCCCGGACCAAATGTTCGGCCACGACCTGTGCGGTCTCTGGCCGGGCGGGCTCTGGCCGGGCGGCTTCGGCGTGAACAGCGGGCGCCGCGATCGCTTCGTCATCCTCGTCGATCATAATTTCAGTTTCGAGGGCCGCGGCCAAGGGCTGGGACAGTTTAGAGCCGTCCCGATACAGGGCGTTGGCTTTCAGGCCCAACTGCCAGGACAGCATGTAGGCGTTTTTGCAGTCCTCAACGGACGCCGATTTCGGCATGTTGATGGTTTTCGAAATCGCGCCGGAGACAAACGGTTGGGCCGCGGCCATGGCTAAGATGTGGCTGCGATAAGCCAGGGCCCGGGTCCCCCTGATACCGCACGGAGTGGCGCAGTCGAACACCGCCAGATGCTCGTCGGCTAAGCCTTCGGCGCCTTCCAGGGTCATGGTGCCGCAGCAGAACCCGTTGGCGGCCTCGATGTCCTGGCCGGAAAAACCCAAGGCCGGGAGCATCTCGAAACTCGGGTCGTCCAAGGCCTCCACATCGAGCCCCAACACCTCGGTGCAGAAGGTTTCGCCCAACGTCCACTTGTTAAAGGCGAACCGGATGTCGAAGGCATTGGCCAGCGCGGCTTCGACCGCTTGAATGATCTTTTTGGTGAAGCCCAGGTCGATAAGGCTCTCGTGATTGACCCCCGGCGCGCCATCCAACGTTCCGTGGCCGATCGCGTAGGCAACGATGGATGCGGCTTGGGTCTTTTCATAGCCCAAGGTTTCCAGGGCCAAGGGAACACAGTGATTGATGATGCGGAAATAGCCGCCGCCGGCCAGTTTCTTGAATTTGACCAGCGCATAGTCGGGCTCGATGCCGGTGGTGTCGCAATCCATGATCAGGCCGATGGTCCCGGTTGGGGCCATGGCGGTGGCTTGGGCATTGCGGTAGCCGTGGGCCTGGCCCAAATCCAGGGCCTTCAACCAAGAGTCCAGGGCGGCCTGAACCAACGCCCCATCGGTGCAGTTTTCGGCGTCGAGGCTCACCGGATCCACGTGCAGGCCCTCGTAGGCGTCGGTGAGCGCGCCGGCCGCCCTGGCGTGATTGCGCATCACCCGCATCATCGGCGCGCTGTTGGCCTCGAATTCAGGGAACGCTCCCAATTCAGCCGCCATTTCGCCCGAGGTGGCGTAGGCAGTACCGGTCATCAGGGCCGTGATTGAGCCGCAAATTGCCCGTCCCTGGTCGCTGTCATAAGGCACGGCGGAGGCCATCAAATAGCCGCCCAAATTGGCATAACCCAAACCCAAGGTGCGGTACTGGTAGGAAAGTTTGGCGATGCGTTCCGAGGGAAACTGCGCCATCAGAACGGAAATCTCCAACACCACCGTCCACAGGCGCACGGCGTGCGCGAAGGATTGGGTGTCCATGGTGCCGTCGCCGCGGCGGAACGCCATCAGGTTCACCGACGCCAAATTGCACGCCGTATCGTCCAGGAACATGTACTCCGAGCATGGATTCGAAGCGTTGATTTCGCCGCCGTCGGGGCAGGTGTGCCAGTCGTTGATGGTGGTATGGAACTGCAAACCGGGATCGGCGCACGACCAAGCCGCCGCGCCAATGCTTTCCCACAGTTCCGCCGCCGGCATGGTCTTGGAGACCTTGTCATCGGTGCGCCGGCGCAACGACCAATCGTCGCCGTCGCGCACGGCGCGCAGGAAATCATCGGTGACCCGCACGGTGTTGTTGGCATTTTGACCGGACACTGTGTAAT
>JAKZSO010000218.1:0-4340 GCA_047517625.1 Alphaproteobacteria bacterium | reverse complement strand
TCTGCATGTCCGCCGGATCCTGAATGAAGGCGCCGCGGTTAATCGCCTCGAACAACCCGGATCGCTCCAAATCCGCGATCACGATGCGGGAGATATCGGCGCCAAGGGTCGACGCCTGGGGGTCGGCGGAAAACAGATCGGTGACGGCGATGGGCAGCGGTTCAACATTGCCCCGGGTGATATCGATGGTGACAACGGCGCGGGCCGGGGCGGCCACCATCAACGCCATCGCGGCGGCGGCACAAGCCGCGCCCAGTGTTGCCATTACACTGCGTCGCCTGGTGATCATCCCCGCCCCAACATTGCGATGGGATCGAATTTCAACTCGATCTCGCGCCACAGCTCGTAGCTTTCCACCGGCAGCATCCCATAGGGCTCGCATTTTAGCACAGCGCGCAGGGCGCTTTCCGCCGCCGCCCGGAAAAATTCCTGACCGGGCTGGTTCATACGCGCTTGCTCCACGATTTGCGGGTTTTTTGCCAACGTGCCGTCGGGGTTTAAGAAAATGTGCAAGGTGACCACCAATTTCTCGGCATCCACGGCACCGGCGGGCACGGACCAACAGCGTTCGATTTGGGCGCGGAAGGCATCGATTTCCGAAATCGTCAGGGGCTTGTTCTGGGCGGGGGCGGGCGAGATCACCGGCGGCCTTTCGATCACCGGAGTCTCAGCGGCTTGTTGCCGGGCGGGGTCGGGATCGGGCCGCTGATCCAGCAACGCCGCAATTCTGGTGGGATCGAAATCGGGCGCCTCGCGCGGCGGTTCCGGCTTGGTCCGCGGTTTTGGCGTGAACACCACCTGCGGCGCCTGAGGCTTCGCCTGGGGCCTGCGGGCCGCGGCCGGCAACGGGTTCTCCACCGGAATGATCTCGGCGACCTCTGGCTCCGGTTCCGGCAATGGTGCTGGTTCCGGTTGCACCAGCGGCTCTGGTTCCGGGACGGGCTCTGGTTCGGGCGCCGGTTCCGGGACAGGCTCAGGCTTCGGCTCCGGCGGTGGCGGGGTTGGCTCGGGCTCAGGCGCCGCCGGGGCGGGCGCGGCCACGGTTTCATCGGCGATCATCACCAATTCGACGACAATCGGTTGCTCCACCGCGGCGCTGGGCAAGAACCATTTGGGCAGCCCGAAGTAGAGGACGACGACAAGCCCCAGGTGCAGCACGATGGATGTGATCAGGGGCGTTCGCATGGTTAGAGCATGATCAAACAATATGGAGACAATTTGATGGCGGCAAATCGGCTTTCCGAGCAGGCGCGGCGCGAAGCGCGATGCGGTGCCATCGGTCGAGAGTCGCAACGAACCCGGGGAGCCGATTGGCCCCACCGAAGGCCGGATTCTTTTGCACCGTGGCGGCTTGTGAATCGCTGCTCCGCAGCACTGGCGCTTCCTCGCAGTGGCATCGCCGTCAACAGCGCGCCAGTGCTGCGGAACAGCGAACAGCAGTAATACCACGGGGCAAAAGAATTTCGGTCAAATAGTTTCATATTGTCTGATCATGCTCTAGTTACGGCCACCCCCGCCGGGGTTAGGGGGATTGGACACCAGCGCAACTCTCGAGAACCCAGCGCCGTTGATGGCGCCGATGATCTCCAAGATGCGGCCGTAATTGATGGTCTGGTCGCCGCGCACAAAGATCCGCACATCCGGGTTGCGTTCGCTGATTGCGATCAGCAACGGCACCAATTGCTCGAACTCGACCTGACTTTCCTGCAGCCACAATACGCCGTCGCCATCAATCGTCACCGACAACGGTTCGTCATCGCCGGGCAGGGCACCGGCCTGTGTCCTTGGCAAATCCACCGGCACCCCAACCGACAGTAAGGGCGCGGTGATCATGAACACCACCAGCAATACCAGCATCACGTCAACGAACGGCGTGACATTGATTTCCGACATCAGCTTGCGGCCGTACTTGCTTTCGGAGGGCCGGGAAAATCGGTGGAAGGCGCCTGATTGGGTTGGAGTCACGATGCGCCCTCCTCCAACTGGCGGGAAAGAATTGCCGAAAACTCAGACGCGAACCCTTCCATGCGGCTGGCGAACCGGCGGATGTCGGTGGAAAATTTGTTGTAGGCGACGACCGCGGGGATTGCCGCCACCAGGCCCAGCGCCGTGGCGAACAACGCTTCGGCGATCCCCGGCGCGACCACTGCCAGACTGGTGTCTTTCGACAGGGCGATGGCCTGGAAGCTGTTCATGATTCCCCACACCGTGCCAAACAATCCGACGAACGGTGCTGTTGAACCCACGGTGGCAAGGAAAACCATGTAGCGCTCGACCCGCTCCATTTCCCGGTCCATGGTCAATTGCATGACCTGGCCGATACGCGATTGCAGCCCGGCGTGCATGCGGTTTTCGAGTACGCCACCGGCCAACGTGCTGCGCCGCCATTCGCGCATGGCCGCGGCAAACAGCAACGTCATGGGGTCGCCCGGGGCGGCGCCGACTTTTTCGTACAAGTCTTCCAACGATCCGCCGGACCAGAACGCTTCTTCGAAGCGGTCGCCGTCCTCGGTCAGGCGCCGCATGCGGCGGAATTTTTCGACGATGATCGCCCACGACCACACGGAGGCCGCCAGCAACAACACCAGCACCAGCTGGACAACAAGATCCGCCCGCAAAAACAGATTGAACAGGGACAGATCGGCGGCCGAGCCGCCCAAAAGTTCACCTTCCATAAACCCTAACCATTTCTCTACTTTCTCTAGCCAATGTCTTCTTTGCCGCCGCCAATAAGATCGAGCTGACCGGGGCTGCGCCCGGGCAAGCCCAGGCCCAGATGCTTGAATGCGACCGGGTGCAGCACCCGGCCCCGAGGGGTGCGTTGCAACAACCCCTGTTGAATCAGAAATGGCTCGATAATTTCTTCGATGGAATCGCGCGGCTCGGACAACGCCGCCGCCAGCGTTTCCACCCCCACCGGGCCGCCGGAAAATGTCTCGGCGATACAGGTCATATAGCGGCGGTCCATGGCGTCGAGGCCCAAGCCGTCCACTTCCAATTTTCTCAGCGCTTCATCGGCCAGCGCCGCTGTGATCGCCGGGGCGCCTTGAACCGCCACGAAATCACGCACCCGCCTTAAAAGCCTACCCGCTACCCGTGGCGTGCCCCGGGACCGCTTGGCAATTTCAACCGCACCACCGTGGTCTAAGCGTGCGCGCATCAGCCGCGAGGCCCGTTCCAAAATTTGCCGCAAGTCCTCCGGCCCATAAAAATTCAGGCGGGCGGGAATGCCAAAGCGATCCCGCAAGGGTGTCGCCAACAAGCCGGTGCGGGTGGTGGCGCCGACCAACGTGAATTTCGGCAATTCGATGCGCACCGAGCGGGCCGACGGGCCTTCGCCGATGATCAAATCCAGTTCGAAATCCTCCAGGGCCGGATACAGGATTTCTTCCACCAACGGGTTCAGCCGGTGGATTTCGTCAATGAACAAGACGTCGCGGTCGCCGAGGTTGGTGAGGATCGCCGCCAAGTCACCGGACTTCGCCAACACCGGGCCCGAGGTGGCGCGGAAATTCGCCCCCAGTTCCCGGGCGATAATTTGCGCCATGGTGGTCTTGCCCAGACCCGGAGGCCCCGCCAACAAAACATGGTCCAAAGCATCACCGCGATTTTTTGCGGCTTTAATGAAAACGCTCAAGTTTTCGCGCAAGGAATCCTGGCCGACGAACTCGTCCAAGGTCCGGGGGCGCAGCGCGATGTCCGTTTCATCAGCGGCGGCGGCGTTGGGTGCTACTTCTCTGGTGCCCTTGCCTTCTCTGGCGGCGCTGGTGTCTTCGGTCATCGCCCCAACTCCACCAGTCCGCCCTTAATTAAATCTTCTAGCGCCGCGTTTTCAGCCAATTGCGCGGCGGCGGCGGAGACAGCGGTGAACGCGTCGGTGCGCTGATAGCCCAGGTTTACCAGGGCGGAAACGGCATCGCGGGCTGGGCCGCGATCGTCGGTCATTGATTCGGCCGGCGATCCGATCGTAGGGGCAGATCCCAACGCCAACGCCGGCGCCCGGTCTTTCAATTCCAAAACAATACGCTTGGCCAATTTGGGACCGACGCCCCCGGCTTGGGTCAGGGGTGCGTAATCTTGGGCGGCGATTGACGTCGCCAGCATTGCCGCCTCGACCGCCGACAGGATCGCCAGGGCGACTTTTGCCCCAACCCCCTGGACCGACATCAAGGCACGGAACCAATCCCGTTCGCCGTCGCCGCCAAAGCCATAAAGGTTGATGTGATCTTCGCGCACGTGGGTTTCGATAACCACGCTGACCGTGTCACCCGCAGCGCCAAGGCTGGCCAGCGTGCGGCTGGAACACAGCACCAAATATCCAACGCCGCCAACATCAATCA
>JAKZSO010000217.1:0-3391 GCA_047517625.1 Alphaproteobacteria bacterium | reverse complement strand
GCTTTGATCGCTGCTCCGCAGCACCGGGCGACGATCTGCACTATAGCAGTATGAATCGCCGTTCAGATTCACGCCGCCCGGTGCTGCGGAGCAGCGATCAAAGCAAGGCGGGCGACGATCTGCACTGGATGACTCGCCGTTCAGATTCACGCCGCTTCAGATGCGACTATCTGCACTATAGCAGTCCGTGTTCGGTCATTTTGGCGACGATGTCGATGTCGTCGGGGTCATAAAAGTACGCGTTCTTGAATTGGCCCTCGGCGCGCTTGTCCTCGCCCATGGCCTCAAACGTCAGGCCTTTATAGTAGTACGTCCGGGCATTTTCGGGGTTGTAGTCGACGGACAACGTTAGATCGATGAGCGCCCCCTCCAGTTCCCCCAAGGTCATCAGGATCAGGCCCCGATACAACAACGTGTCGGCAATTTGCGACTCGGTCAGGTCGTTTGAATTCAGGGCCTCGGTGCATACCGGAACAACATCGGCCAAGGGCTCCATCATCCGCTTGCAGGTATGCATGTCGGCGATCCCGTCCGCCACCGCGGCACCGCCGGCCATGCCCACAGCCACCAAGATACCAAAGGAAAATCTTTTCAAGATCCGTCCCGTACTTGCGCGCTCCGAGGCCAGAATTTTACCAGATTTCCGCTCGGGACCACTGGTTCATTTCAACCACCACCTGATGGATTTCGCGCATTTGCATTGGCCCATGAACTTATGAAACACTCTATCTCATTGGTTTATCTTAATATTTTCTGGGAGTTTTGGTTGGCACAGACCTTGCGGTGTACTTGCGATGTAGCGGTACGAATGCGTGGCCGCTTGTTGATTAGGAGCCGACATCGTGTACTCGAAAAGCCCTCAGACTGCTTCGACCGCGGGAACGGTAAAATGGTACGAGCCAGATTTGGGCTACGGCTATATCGATCCCAGCGACGGCAGCCGCGAAGTTTTTGTTCATTTCACCGCCCTGGACTCCTCAGGCTTGGCCAGTCTCCACAAAGGCCAATCCGTTCGTTTCGATAAGCGCGCCGATGGCGGCCTTACCCGGGCAGCAAACGTTCTGGTTTCCGAACCGCAGTAACGCTTCTAAATCTGGGTCCCTCCCTACCCCGAGTAATCGGCCGCCTCCCCCGGGCGGCCGATTTTTTTCGCCCGAAGCCGGCCCAGCCTAAATCCGCCCGAATGGTACGGAATCACAAACCGGCAAAGCAGTTGAAGCGGACCACCTTTCATAATGTTAGGGTCCAACCGGGAGACGGTATGACGCCACAAGAATTTGCAGACGCAGTCCTGCGCCACCAGCGCTTCATTCACGGCCAGGTTGGCGGCAAACGGGCGGAATTGCGTTTCGCCGACTTGTCCGGTCTGCGGCTGCCAAAAATCAATCTTTCCGGGGCGCTGATGGCTGGGATCAATCTCAGTCATTGCAGTTTGAAGGAGGCGGACCTGAGTTTCGCCGACATGTTCTGCGCCAACCTGGAATGGTCCGATTCCGATGAGACGAATTTTTTCCGCGCCGATTTGCGCGGGGCCCAGCTCCATGGGGCAAGCCTGCGCGGGGCGAATTTTGCCGAAGCCGACCTCCGCCCAGGCGGATTGGGTGGCGGTGGCGCTGGAAAGAAATCCGGCCAGGTTCCGGTAGACTTGTCGGACACCGACCTGTCCGGCGCCAATTTGGAAAGAGCGGTGTTGGAGGACGCCAATCTTTCCGGCGCGGTAATGCCCGACGCCAACGCCCGGTTCAGCAAGCTTGCCCGGGCGAACTTGACCGCCACCGACACCCGCAATGCCGATTTTAGCTCGGCTGACATCCGCGAAGCAGAATTCGCCAAGTCGGTTTCAATGTTAGGTCAAGACATTCGAATGGCCCTGGCCCAGCACGAAGCATGGGTGGAGTCGGTCGGCTCCGCCGGCCAGCAGGCGGACTTGTCCGGCCTGGATTTGTCCTATGTGGATTTTAATGGCATGGCGCTGAGTGCCGCCGATTTTTCCAAAGCGAATTTGACCGGCGCGACTCTGGTCCAAACGGTGCTGATGTTTGCAAAATTTAACGACGCAATTCTGACCCGGGCAAATTTCGCCGGCGCCGATTTGCGCGGTGCGGACTTCTCCGGCGCAACGGTCCAGGCCTCCAATCTGAGCGGCACCCGAATGGAGCCCGCTATCCTGAGAGATAAAGACAAGGATCATGAAGACCGCGATTGGCCGACAAACCTGTCCGGGGCGGACCTCACCGGCGCCAACCTGGGCGGCGCTGAATTGGCCGGGGCAAACCTGGCTGGGGCGAATTTGACTGGGGCAAACCTGGCGCACGCCAGCCTGAAGGGGGCGGTGGTCGAGGGCACCAAATTCACAGGGGCTATTTTCCGGGGCGCCATCCTGCCTAACGGCCGGCCCCACCAGTCATGACACTATTGCGGCGGCTCCTGTTTCAAGCGGCGCGGCGGGTTGCCTCGGACCCCAAAGTCCAGGCCAAGGCTGCGAAAATCTACCGCGAGGAGCTTAAGCCGTTGGCCAAAGAGGCGTGGGACAATGCCCAGCCCGCCCTACGCGCGGCGCAAGAGCAACTGAAAGAAGATTTGGGCCCTACCGCCGACAAAATCGCCAAGACCAAAAAGACGGTCATGGACCGCCTGACCAAACCTCCGTCCGAATCCTGAATTTAAACAGCGAAAGCAACCGTTTGCGCGCCCTCGACGGCAACCGGTATACTGTGGCAAAGCGCCCGGTTTCGGGCCCCCGGCGGGTTCGCCCGCGGACTAACGTTAGGAGACCGATTTTGTTTCGACTGTTTGGCGGCGCCGCGAAAATGGCGCTCAGCGTGGCGTTGACCGGGGCTCTTGCACTCGCGGCGGGCGCCGCACGCGCGGATTTCGCAGCTGGTGTGACGGCCGCTCTTGCCGAAGATTATGAAACCGCGATGAAGGAATGGCTGCCCTTGGCGGAACAGGGAGTGGCCGGGGCACAAAGTGGCCTTGGCGATCTGTTTTCCAACGGCTTAGGAATGGAACGCGACCTTGCCCAGGCGTTTTTCTGGCATATCCAGGCCGCCGAGCAAGGGGTGGTCAGAAGCATTTTCTTTGTCGGTGCTGCTTTGGCCGCTGGACAAGGGGTCGAAAAAGACATCGTCCAGGGGGTAAAATGGTTGTTGCTGGCCAAGCGCGTTGGATTTCCCAACGCCGACCAAGTGCTGGGCCTAATTTCCCGGTCGGTTTCCGCGGAAGATGCGGCGGAGGGGGAGCGATTGGCCGACGAGTGGGTTGCAAAAACCGCCAACTAGGGTCAGCCCCGCCCTTCAAGGCGCGATTGGGCATGCGCCGCGCTGGCGCCAAAGGCTAGAACCCGCGCTGGCGGGATATGATAGGACTGAACAGAGAAGAGGACCAACGC
>JAKZSO010000216.1:0-11103 GCA_047517625.1 Alphaproteobacteria bacterium | reverse complement strand
ACATCTTGTACATCGGCCGTGGCCCCAGCTACGCCATCGCCATGGAAGGGGCGCTAAAGCTAAAGGAGATTTCCTATATCCATGCCGAAGGTTTCCCGGCGGGTGAGCTAAAGCATGGCCCCATCGCGCTGATCGACGATCAGGTGCCGGTGGTGGTGATTGCCCCCACGGACAACGTGTTTGCCAAGACCGCTTCCAACATGGAGGAGGTCATCGCCAGGGGCGGGCGCGTGGTGTTGCTCAGCGATAAGCAAGGCATCGAAAAATACGGCGAGTCAGCGGTTCATGCTGTGGAATTGCCAACTGTGAACCCCTTCGTAACGCCTATCCTGTATGCCATTCCCGTTCAGTTGCTGGCTTATCACGTTGCCGTTCACAAAGGCACTGACGTGGACCAGCCCCGGAATTTGGCCAAGTCGGTCACTGTCGAATAACTGAAAATGTGATCTGAGAAGGACGCCATGGAGCATCAGAACTGGTCGTGTCCGAAATGCGCAAACCGCAGCTACACGACCGGCGAAATGCGCGTGTCAGGTGGGTTTTGGGCGCGAATCTTCGACGTCCAAAACAAGAAATACGCGGCGGTGACTTGCGACAACTGCTCGTACACAGAATTCTACAAAGCCTCGTCGTCCACGTTGGACAACGTCTTTGATTTCTTTACCAATTAGATCGGCCGCTTGGTATTCGCTTAGTAGTTTGCCTGTGCTCCCAGCGCGGGCTTTTGACCGGAGTTCGTCCTGAACTCCGTATCCCCCCAAAACATCTACCTTTTCCCGGCGCTGTTGATTGCGCCCCCTTGGTTTCCGGCGTATAGGCTATCCAAATTCGATGGATGGTAATGCGATGAAACGGAACTGGACGCCCGACAGCTGGCGCGACCGGTCGGCGGAGCAAATCCCGGACTACCCGGATAGCCAAGCCGCCGCCAAAGTCGAGGCTCAACTGGCGAAATACCCGCCGCTGGTATTTGCTGGCGAGGCGCGGAAACTGCGCGCCCGTTTGGCGGACGTTGCCGTCGGCCGTGGGTTTTTGCTGCAAGGCGGCGATTGCGCGGAAAGCTTCGAAGAATTCACCGCTGACAACATCCGCGACACCTTTCGCGTGTTGTTGCAGGTCGCCGTTGTGCTCACCTTTGCGGGCTCTATGCCGGTAGTCAAAGTTGGCCGCCTGGCCGGGCAGTTCGCCAAGCCAAGAACGCGGCCGACGGAAACCCGCGACGGGGTCACTTTGCCCTCCTATCGCGGCGACATCATCAACGACATGGAATTTTCCGAAGAAGCCCGGCGTCCCGACCCGGCGCGTCAAATTCAAGCGTACAACCAGTCCGCGGCCAGCCTCAATTTGCTGCGCGCGTTCGCCACCGGCGGCTATGCGGATTTGCGGCGGGTTCATCGCTGGACCCTCGGGTTCGTGGAGCGCAGCCCCGTTGGCGAACAATTCCGCGATCTAGCTGACAGAACATCGGAAGCGTTGGCGTTCATGGAGGCGTGCGGCGTCGATTCCGCCAGCTTTCCCGAGCTGCGCGAAACCGAATTCTTCACCTCGCACGAAGCATTGTTGCTGGCCTACGAGCAGGCGCTTACCCGGGTGGATTCCACCTCGGGCGACTGGTACAGCACGTCGGCGCACATGCTGTGGGTCGGGGATCGCACGCGGGATCCGGACGGCGCCCACGTTGAATACTTGCGCGGGATCTCCAACCCCATCGGGCTCAAAGTGGGGCCGGAAATCGATCCCGATACGTTGATGCGGCTGATCGACATCTTGACCCCGGCCAACGAGCCGGGGCGCCTCACGTTGGTCGGCCGGTTTGGCACAGGGCGGGTTGAGGAAAAACTCCCGGGCCTTATTCGCGCGGTCGAACGCGAAGGCCACAGCGTCGTCTGGGCCTGTGACCCCATGCATGGCAACACCGTGACGGCGGACAACGGCTACAAGACACGGTCCTTTGACCGCATCCTCGGCGAGGTTTCCGACTTTTTCGCGGTTCACGCGGGGGAGGGCACCCATGCCGGCGGATTGCATTTCGAAATGACCGGCCAGGACGTCACGGAGTGTTTGGGGGGCGCCCAAGAGATTACGGAAGAGTCTCTGTCCGACCGCTACCACACCCACTGCGATCCCCGATTGAACGCGTCCCAAAGCTTAGAACTGGCATTTCTCATTGCTGAAACACTCAAAGGCCAGCGAACTGTTTTGGAGCCTTAGGTCGCCGAGGCTTCTTGAGGCCTGCCCGTCCGGGCCGGCCGACCTTCACAGACAGCCCAAGTGACACCGTAAATCATGGCGACAACGCTCACACTTGCCATGGCGCAACTTGACCCCACGGTCGGTGACGTCGCCGGCAATGGCCGCCAGCTGCTGGAGGCCCGAGATACCGCGGCGGCCCAAGGCGCTGATCTCATCATCGCTTCCGAGCTCTTTATGGCGGGTTACCCGCCGGAGGACCTAGTGATGCGTTCGGCGTTCCAGGCCGAAATTCGCGACCAGGTTTTGGCCCTGGCCGGGGCGACCAATGACGGTGGCCCGTGGATCTTGGTTGGTGCCCCCTGGGTGGAGGACACCAAGCTGCATAATTCAGCCGTTTTGTTGGGGGAGGGCAAGATTGTCCAGGCTGTTCATAAACAAGATCTGCCCAATCACACGGTGTTTGACGAAAAACGCGTGTTCACCCCCGGGCCGCCGCCGCCGCCAATCGACGTCAAAGGGGCGCGGCTTGGGATTCTTGTTTGCGAAGACATGTGGAGCCCCGAGCCAGCGGCTCGATTGGCCGATGCCGGGGCCCAAATTTTGGTGGTCATCAACGGCTCGCCGTTTGATGTGCGCAAACCGCAGGAACGCCGGGACGTCGCCGGCGAACGGGTCACAGAGACCGGTTTGCCGCTGATCTATGTGAACCAAGTGGGGGGCCAAGACGAATTGGTGTTCGACGGCGCATCGTTCGTTGTGGACGCCGACGGGGCAACCGTAGCCCAGGCAAAATCCTGGCAATCGGACCTGATGCATACACACTGGGAGCTGGCCGATGGCCGGCGCACGCCGAAACCGTCAGAAATTCACGAAGCCCCGACGGCAACCGAAGCCATTTACCTGGCCCTGATGACCGGCCTGCGAAGCTATGTGGGGAAAAACGGCTTCCAAGGCGTGGTGCTGGGATTATCAGGCGGTATCGATTCTGCCCTGTCCGCCGCCGTCGCGGTTGATGCGCTGGGGGCCGAGGCTGTGCACTGCGTCATGCTACCTTCAGAATTCACGCCCCAATCCAGCATTGACGATGCCCGGGCCTGCGCCGCTGCTTTGGGTGCGAAAATGGATACGATCCCGATAAATTCCGCGGTCGACTCATTCACCGAAATGCTAGCGCCGCTGTTTGCAGGAACGGACTGGGGCGTTGCCGAAGAAAACATTCAGGCCCGGGCCCGGGCCGCCACTCTGATGGCCCTATCGAACAAGTTTGGCTGTATGTTGCTGACCACCGGCAACAAATCGGAGATGTCGGTGGGCTATGCAACGTTGTATGGAGACATGAGCGGTGGGTTTTCGGTGCTGAAAGACGTCTACAAAACCACGGTCTACGAGCTCGCCCGGTGGCGCAACGGCGCTGTCCCCCCGGGCTCCTCCCAAAATTCCGGCGGCCCCCGGGGCCAAGTCATCCCCGATTGCATTTTGACCAAACCGCCGTCGGCGGAATTGCGCCCCGGCCAAACCGACCAGGACACCTTGCCGCCATATGATGATTTGGATGGCATTTTGAAAGGGCTGATCGAGGACGATTTGGGCGTGGATGAAATCGCCGCCAAAGGGTTTGACCCAGGTTTGATCGCCAGCATCGAGGCCATGGTCTACGGCGCGGAATACAAACGCCGCCAAGCGCCTCCTGGGGTGCGCATTACCCGTAAAGCCTTTGGCAGGGATCGCCGATACCCTATCACCAACCGCTTTCGCGATCGGTCGGGGCGATCATAATGACGCTCTCGCTGTACAACACCGCCAGCCACAAAAAGGAGCCGTTCGTGCCTTTGGTGCCCGACACAGTGGGTATGTATGTGTGCGGCCCGACGGTCTACGACTTTGCCCACATCGGCAACGCCCGGCCGGTAGTGGTCTTCGACGTGCTGTACCGGCTGCTGAAGCGGTACTTCGCCAAAGTCACCTATGTCCGCAACATCACCGATGTGGATGACAAGATCATCGACGCCGCCAAGGCGAACGGCGAAGCCATCGATTCGGTCACGGCACGCACCGCCCAGGCCTATCACGAAGACATGGCGGGGTTGGGTGCGATGCCCCCGGATGTCGAGCCAAGGGCCACCGCCCATCTTCCCCAGATGATCGAAATGATCCAGGCGTTGATCGAATTGGGCAACGCCTACGAAGCCGAAGGCCACGTGCTGTTCGCGGTGGCCGATTTCGCCGATTACGGAAAACTTTCCCGCCGCAACCGCGACGAAATGCTGGATGGCGCCCGGGTCGAAGTCGCCCCCTACAAACGCGACGGCGCGGATTTCGTGCTGTGGAAACCGTCCACCGCCGATCAGCCCGGGTGGGACAGCCCCTGGGGCCGGGGGCGTCCGGGCTGGCACATCGAATGCTCAGCCATGAGCTTTCAGTATCTGGGCACAACGTTTGATATTCACGGCGGCGGTCAGGACTTGATCTTCCCCCACCACGAAAATGAGGCGGCCCAAAGCGCCTGCGCCCATGATGGCGCGCCGTTGGCCAAATACTGGGTTCACAACGGTTTCATCACGGTCGAGGGTGAAAAAATGTCCAAGTCGGTGGGCAACGTGCTGTCGGTCCGCGCGTTATTGGAGCGCCATCGCGGCGAGACGATCCGCATGGCCCTGCTCGGAACCCACTATCGAAAATCCCTGGATTGGACCGAAGTAGCAATGCAGCTTGCGGACAAGACCCTCGACAAGTGGTACGAGGCAGTCAAAACCGCACCCCTTGACGCTGGACCGGAAGCCAAGATCGATCCGGCGGTGGCGGCCGCGTTGGACGACGATTTGAACACCCCCCTGGCGATTGCCGCCCTTCACGCTCTGGCCTCGGACGCCTGGGCCGGGAACAGGCAAGCGGCGGAAAGTTTGCGGGTTTCCGCCGGACTCATGGGGCTGTTGGGCCAAGACTCTGATGCTTGGTTCCATTCCCAGGTCGGCGTCGCCCTGGAGCCCGGCGAGATCGATGCTCTGATTGAAGCCCGCGACGCGGCCCGGGCGGACAAGGATTTTTCCGAGGCCGACCGCATCCGCGCCCGGTTGGAGGACGCTGGGATCGCCTTGGAAGATTCGGCGGGTAAGACCTATTGGAAGCGGTCAGGATAGCGCATGAGCAACAAAGACCGCCTGTATCTATTCGACACCACCCTGCGAGATGGCAACCAAAGCCAGGGCGTGGATTTCAACGTCGAAGACAAAATCGCCATTGCTCTTGCTCTGGATGGCTTGGGGATCGATTACGTGGAAGCCGGATGGCCTGGCGCCAACCCCACCGACACCGCTTTTTTCGCGGAACCACCAACATTGTCCCACGCCACACTGACAGCATTCGGCATGACCCGGCGGCCGGGCCGGACCGTCACCGACGACGCCAGTTTTTTGAACGTCCTGGCCGCGGACACCGGGGCGGTTTGCCTGGTGGGCAAGACCTGGGATTACCACGTGGAAGTCGCCCTCGGCACCACCTTGGACGAAGCCGTCGATGTCATCGCCGACAGCATCGCCGAGGCGGCGAAAACCCGCGAAGCCATGTTCGACGCGGAGCATTTTTTTGACGGATACAAATCCAATCGCGACTTCACCATGAAATGCGTCAGGGCCGCCGCCGACGCCGGGGCCCGGTGGGTGGTGCTTTGCGATACCAATGGCGGTACGCTGCCCCACGAAATCGAGCGCATCGTCGGCGAAGTCACGAAGGTCATCCCCGGCGACCACTTGGGCATTCATGCCCAGAACGATACCGACAATGCAGTGGCCAACAGCTTGGCGGCGGTGCGCTGCGGTGTGCGTCAGGTCCAGGGCACTTTGAACGGCATCGGCGAGCGCTGCGGCAATGCCAATCTAGTTTCGTTGATCCCGACATTTATTCTGAAGCCGGAATTCGCCGACCATTTTGTCACCGATGTCGGCAAGGATGGCCTGCTGTCGTTGACCACGGTTTCCCGGGTGCTGGACGAGCGCCTTAACCGCGCCCCCAACGCCCACGCGCCCTATGTTGGCGACGCCGCCTTCGCCCACAAAGGTGGCCTGCATGGCTCAGCCGTGGCCAAGGATCCGCGCACCTATGAACACGTGCCGCCGGATGCGGTGGGCAATGTTCGCCATGTTTTGGTTTCGGATCAGGCGGGCCGGGCCAATGTTGTGGCGCGGCTGAAAGAATCGGGGATCGAAATTTCGCCCGATGATCCCCGCCTGGCGGCGCTGATTTCCGACATGAAGGAACGCGAGCATCTGGGCTACGCCTATGACGGTGCCGAGGCGAGTTTCGAGCTGATGGCGCTCCGCGCGCTGGGCAACCTACCGGAATATTTCCGGGTCGAGAGCTTCCGGGTGATTGTCGAGCGCCGGTACAACGCCAAAGGCGAATTGATCACAACGTCCGACGCCACGGTAAAAAGCGTGGTCGATGGCATAACATTCATGTCGGTGGGCGAGGGTAATGGCCCCGTGAACGCATTGGACGACGCGCTGCGCAAAGACTTGGGCAAATACTCGGCGTTTCTTGAAGATTTGGAGTTGGTGGATTTTAAGGTCCGCATCCTGACCCAAGGTACCGGGGCGGTGACCCGGGTCATGGTGGAAAGCAGGGACGAAGCCGGCGAGCGCTGGAGCACGGTGGGGGTGTCCGCCAACGTCATCGATGCATCGTTCCAAGCCTTGTTCGACGCCATTGTCTACAAGCTGTACCGGGCTGGTGCGCCGGCAGCGGCCTCCGAGCCCGGATAACAGTCGGGCCAGCCCGTGTCGGGGACCAACCGCTCCATCGACCCAATCCTTGGTGGCCCGACCATCATCTTGGTTGAACCCCAGTTGGGGGAAAACATTGGCGCCACCGCCCGGGCGATGCTGAATTTCGGCTTGGTGGATCTTCGCCTTGTACGGCCCCGGGATGGCTGGCCCAGTGATCGTGCGGCATCGTCGGCGGCGGGCGCGGATACCGTCATCGACGGGGCCCAGATTTTCTCAACGACCGCCCAGGCCATCGGCGACTTGAACCACGTTCTGGCCGCCACCGCCCGAACCAGAGCCATCAACAAGGATTTGATGGGCCCGCGCGAGGCAGCGCAAATTTCCCACCAGCGCATGGCCGCCGGGGCAAGAGTGGGGGTTTTGTTTGGGCCCGAACGCGCCGGGCTTCATAACGATGACTTGGCTCTGGCGGACGCGATCGTTGCAATATCGACTAATCCGGCGTTTGGGTCTCTTAACTTGGCCCAATCGGTGCTGGTGGTGGCCTATGAATGGTTTGCCGCGGGCGAGGCTGGGGGGGAGCTAAGCCAAAATGATGGGGCCGAGGAGCAGGCCACCAAAGAAGACCTGGTGGCATTTTTCGAGGCGTTGGAGAAAGAACTGGATACCGGCGGTTTTCTGAAGCCGCCGGAAAAGCGCCCGGCGATGATCCGTACCCTTCGCAACCTGTTCCAAAAGGCCCGGTTGACCGACCAGGAGGTGCGGTCCCTGCGCGGGGTTGTAGTGGCGCTCACCCGGCTGCGCGGTCCCCGGCGTTGACTGTGGCTTCTAGCCGTTTGACACCGGGCTGTTGGTGCGTATAGTGCCGCATTCGCGGGGGCTTTTGGCCCCCGCACTGTTTTTTGCTGTTCGAAGCTGGAGTCGCGGTGACGAAACGCCTGCAATCAAAGTACAAGATCAATCGCTCGTTGGGTGAAAACCTGTGGGGCCGTCCCAAGAGCCCCGTCAATCGGCGGAATTACCGGCCCGGCCAGCACGGTCAGGCCCGCCGCCGCAGGTTAAGCGACTATGGCATCCAGCTTCAGGCCAAACAAAAGCTGAAAGGCTATTACGGCGAGATTTCAGAAAAGCAGTTTCGCAACATTTATCACGAGGCAGTGCGCCGCCGGGGCGATACCTCGGAGAACCTGATTTCGTTGTTGGAGCGCCGCCTGGGCGCGGTGGTCTACCGCATGAAGTTTGCGCCGACGGTATTCGCCGCCCGCCAACTGATCAACCACGGCCACATTACGGTCAACGGCGGGCGGGTAAAGATTCCCAGCTACCGGGTCACCGAGGGCGATGTGATTGGCATGACCGACACCATGAAGGCCAGCGCCTTGGTCCTCGAAGCGGTTGAGTCGGCGGAACGCGAAGTTCCCGACTACATGGAAGTCGACACCAAGGCGATCAAGGGCACATTTTTGCGCTACCCCGCCTTTGCCGATGTGCCCTACCCAGTGCAAATGGATCCGAACCTGGTGATCGAATACTATTCGCGCTAACGGGCGTGGAATTCCCAGCTAAAAAGGGCGCGCCGCAAGGCGCGCCCTTTTTCTCTATTTTCGGGGGTCGGTGTCAGGCCTGGGCTGGCGCCATGCCGATTTCTTTTTCGCTGAACAACGTAGCTAACTCGCCGCTTTGGATCATCTCGCGGACGATATCTGCGCCGCCGATGAAATCGCCTTTGACGTAAAGCTGGGGGATCGTCGGCCAGTCGGTAAAATCCTTGATGCCCTGGCGCAGGCTGGGGTCGGCCAGTACGTCGACGCCCTTGAATTCCACACCAAGCTGGGACAGGCCTTGGACGACGGCTGCCGAAAATCCGCATTGGGGAAAGGCGGGTGTGCCCTTCATGAACAGGACGACTGGTGTTTCAGCAATTTCAGAACTGATACGGTCAAAAACCGGGTTGTCACTCATTGATTGGATCCTTTTCTAAAACGTCGCTGGGTGCCGAGGTCTCCAGTGCCAGGGCGTGAAGTTCGCCTCCCATGCGTCCTTGCAGAGCAGCATAAACCATTTGGTGTTGGCGCACACGCGGCATGCCTTTGAATTCGGCGGCCACGACCCGGGCGGCGTAATGGTCGCCGTCACCCCGCATATCCGCGATTGCTACCTCGGCACCGGGAATGCCTTCTTTGATCAGACGTGAAATTTCTTCGGGCGCCATCGCCATCGTGCGCTCCCTTGCGGTCTCCGCCGCCTAATCCTGGGCCATAAAATCGGGCAGCCAAGCCTCGTGGGCTGCCCGCAATTCTGAAACCGATATGGGCCAATCCCCCTCCACTGTCAATGAATCGCCGCCTGTGTGACCGATCACGGTTGCGGGAACTCCGGCGGATTGGGCTTCTTTCAGGATTGCCCGGGCTACCAAAGGCTCGACCGCCAGCACGTAGCGGGCCTGGTCCTCGCCAAACAGAAAGCCGTGCTGGGGGCCGGCATCTTCCGGGATTGTCAGATCGGCCCCCACCAATTGTCCCTTTCCCGCCGCCGCCATGGCCATTTCGGCCACCGCAACGTAAACCCCGCCGTCCGCGACATCATGGCAGGTGGTGACCCGCCCGGACTGGATCAAGGTCCGGACAAAATCTCCATTTCTACGTTCCGCCGCCAAATCGACTTCGGGTGCAGCGCCGTCCTCGGACCCCGCGATCTCTCGCAGGTACAAGGACGCCCCCAGGTGACCCCTGGTTTCTCCCACCAGCACCAATGCGTCGTCCGGCCCGTTCAGGGCTACGTGGGCCGTGGCGTGCAGGTCTTCGATCAGGCCCACGCCGCCGATGGCCGGGGTGGGCTGCACCGATTGGCCGTCGGATTCGTTGTAGAACGACACGTTGCCGGACACCACGGGGAAGTCCAAGACACGGCAGGCCTCAGAGATGCCTTCGATGCAGCGGACAAATTGGCCCATGATGTCGGCGCGCTCCGGATTGCCAAAATTGAGGCAATCGGTGACGGCCAAGGGCTTGGCCCCGACGGCGGTCAAATTCCGCCAGGCCTCGGCCACTGCTTGGGCGCCCCCTTGGCGCGGGCTCGCCTCGCAATAGCGCGGGGTACAGTCGGTGGTGATCGCCAAGGCCATGTCGGTGCCGTGAACCCGGACGATGGCGGCATCGCCGCCCGGACCTCCAACCGTGTCGGCCATGACCATGTGGTCGTATTGCTGCCAAATCCAGCTCTTGGAGGCCAAATCCGGGGTGCGAAGCAGTGTTTTCAGCGCTTGGGAGGGGTTTTCCGGCCCCGAAACGTCATTCCCAGCGATCTCCGTTTTTTCCGGGGGCGCGGTCCAGGGGCGATCGTATTCCGGCGCAGCCTCCGCCAAGGGGGCGATGGGCATATCGGCGACCACGGCCCCGTTTTGGCTCAACACCAGCCTGCCGGTATCGGTCAAATTGCCGATGACGGCGAAATCCAATTCCCATTTCTCAAAAATTTTCGCGGCCTGGGCCTCGCTGCCCTGACGCAAGACCATCAGCATGCGTTCCTGGCTTTCAGACAACATGATTTCATACGCCGACATGTTGGTTTCCCGCTGAGGCACCCTGTCCAAATCCATGTCCATGCCCAGGCCGCCTTTGCCCGCCATTTCAAGGCTTGACGATGTAAGCCCCGCGGCGCCCATATCCTGGATTGCGACGATGACGTCGGTTTGCATCAGTTCCAGGCAGGCCTCGATCAGCAGTTTTTCGGTGAACGGGTCACCGACCTGAACAGTTGGGCGCTTTTGCGCGGCGTCGCCGCCAAAGGCAGCCGAGGCCATGGTGGCGCCGTGGATACCGTCGCGGCCGGTCTTTGAGCCGACGTAGACGACGGGATTTCCCAGCCCCGCCGCCTTGGAATAGAAAACCCGGTCGGCGTCGGCGATGCCCACGGTCATGGCGTTGACCAAGTTGTTGCCGTTGAAGCTGTCATGGAACGTGCATTCGCCGCCCACGGTGGGGACGCCGACGCAATTGCCATAGCCACCGATCCCGGCCACCACGCCGCTGACCAGGTGCCGGGTTTTTTCGTGGTCCGGGCTGCCAAAGCGCAGGGAGTTCATATTGGCGACGGGTCGCGCGCCCATGGTGAAGACGTCGCGCAAAATTCCGCCGACACCGGTGGCGGCACCCTGATAGGGCTCAATGAAACTGGGGTGATTGTGACT
>JAKZSO010000215.1:0-5624 GCA_047517625.1 Alphaproteobacteria bacterium | reverse complement strand
TGCCATCAACTACACACCGGAACGCAAACAGAACACGACCGACAACACCACGAACGAGGACGTTGGCCAGGAAGGTGAAGACCTGCTGATTGCCTTGCGGTGGACTGGCACCATGGGCGGCGCCGCCACGATCAAGGCTTCACTTGGCTATGGTACCAACAACGTCGATAACGATAGCCAGCGCCTCGGAGTTGAAATCAGTGGCATCGCCGACCTCACAATCGGTGGCTTTTGGATGAATCATGCCGATTATTCCGAAGCCAAAATGGTAGAAGCTAAAATAGTAGAAGACGAAGTCACCATGGGTATCGGGGGTAAGTGGGACAGCGGTAAATGGGAAGTCGGCATTGGTTGGGAAACATCCAAGCATGACGAGATGAACGAAGCCGGCGTCAAAGACGGCACCGATAACGTTACGCGCATGGATATCGGCGTGACCTACGACTTTAACGACGACATGAAGATCAAGGCCGGCTATCGGCAAGAAAAATATGAAGACGATGCGAATGTTGCGACGAACGAAAACAGCACCCAATCGTTTGACGTAAAATTCGAGTGGGACGTTGGCCCGGGCCTGGAATTCGACGTTGGGCTCCAGAACTTCCGCTACACGCACCACGACGGTCTGGCCACCTCGGCCAAGAGGACCGGAACGGCAGGTTACATTCTGACAAAGGTCTCCTTCTAAACAATTTTTTGGAAGCGATCTGGAAAGGGCGGACTTCGGTCCGCCTTTTCTTTTTGTTTGGGGGTCTGGGGTTGGACCACGGATACGCTGCCGATAGCTGCAATTCCAGCGGCGCCTGAATGGGCCAGTTTCCCCGCATTGCTTGGGCCTATCGCCCCCAACCCGTACACAGGCACCCCAGCTTGCCCCACCAACCTGCGAAATCGGCCGGGCCCCAAGGGGGCTTGATCCGGGTGGCTTTTGCTACGGAAGACCGGTGAAACCAGGACCGCGTCGGCACCCATTTTCTCGGCCCTTCGGATTGCTGAAATCGAATGGGCCGAAGCTGTCACGATCATGGATTTGGTCACCGGCGGCCGGAACCCACGGACCATGCGCTCGGGCAGATGCAGACCATCAGCGCGGACTGATCGGGCCAGGGCAAGATCGCCCGCGACCCACAGCCTAAGTCCCCGGTCGTGGCATGCCTTCGCTAACTCCACCGCAAGCGCGTGGCGGTTGGGGGCGTCGTAATGGCGCAGCAGAATCGCTGACCCAGACGGCATCGCCAGCGCCGCCGTCAACGGATCGGCAAGGCGCGCCTGGTCGGTGACCAACACCAGCGGTGGTAGCGCCCAGTCAAGATTTTTCCGGCGGCCAGCGCCGCCCCGCGCCGCCCGGGCCAGCCGCTGCATTGTCTCAAGGTCTGATGATGACCGCCGGTGCATGGTTCAACACTTGTAGCGGTCTCTGATAGGCTCCGCCATTCATGACCGACACCGCCAAAAAAATCCCGGACGTTGCCGGTAACTTGGCCGCTGTCCGCAGCGCCGTGGCTGCTGGCCAATCAGTCCGCCAGGTCGAGATTGTCGCCGTGTCGAACATGCAATCCATGGAACGCATCCAGCCGGCTTTGGCCGCCGGGCACCGGTCGTTCGGCGAAAATCGCGTCCAAGAGGCCGAAAAAAAATGGTCAGGTGTTCGAGAAAGCTACCCCGATCTTTCCCTGCATCTGATTGGCCCGTTGCAAACAAACAAGGCTAAGGCGGCGGTGAATTTGTTCGATGTTATTCAAACCGTCGATCGGCCAAAGTTGGCGAGGGCGTTGGCAGGGCATATGCCGGGTTCGGGCCGCCACCCCCAGTGCATGATCCAAGTGAACATCGGTAACGAGCCGCAAAAGGCGGGCGTTTCGCTTTCGGATTTGCCGGACTTGTTAGCCGCCTGCCGGGGTGATATCGGCCTGTCGATTGTTGGCTTGATGTGCATTCCCCCGGCCGATCAGCCTCCCGCCCCGTATTTCGCGCTGTTGGCGAAGCTGGCGGCGCGCCATGATCTGGATGGCTTAAGTATGGGAATGAGTGGCGATTTCGAGATCGCCGTTGAATTTGGCGCCACTTCCGTGCGCGTCGGCACGGCGATTTTTGGCCCCCGCCCAGCCGTAGGCTATGGCAAACCAGCGCCCTAATTCAGTCCAAACAATGCACGAATTTCGTCGCCGACAGTCACGGCACCGGTGAACGGTTCGGCATCGGTGGCGGGCGCGTTGTCCACTGCCTCATCTTTCTTTTTGTTGGAGTCGGTTTCCGGCAAAGCCCCGGCCATGGGAACCAAAGGCAAGAACATCGGGTTCAGGTTGCCGGTGGCGGGCAGCCCACCCAACCCGGCGACCGCGCCAGGACTGGTTGTCGCCGGCTGGCCAATAGGGAGCCGCCAAATTTTGATTTGTCGCCGGTGCAGGCAACGATGCCAACAGAACGGCCATTTGTTCAGGGGTTAGAACCGGTGTCTGATCGGGCGGAATTTCTGGGCCGCCGTGCTGTGGCGGGGCGTCCGCCACCACCGGACCACCTGGGGCATCGCCGGGCGACGCAGCTTCCCGCAGGAAAGCGAAGAGATGCCCGCCGCCGTCTTTGCCGCTGGAGCCTTTAATCATCGCTTCCGCTGTTCCCAGAGAAAATCCCGCGAGCCCGCCGAACAAACCGCCACCAATCGCCATTGGGCCCGGGGCAATCTGGTCGCCGGTGATGGCCCGATAGGCCCAGGAAACCACTGGAATGTGTTGCAACGGGTTGACCAGATCGACAAGGTCATCAAACGTGAAACCGTCGTCGCCCCAGAAAGACGTACCCTTTTGGCTGGTGCCGACGTTCGTCGCCGGTGTGCTGGGGGTGTTCGGGCCGACCCCGGCGGGGGCCATCGGATTGAGAGCAGCCATAGCTGGACCCAACAAAGCAAAGTACGCGCCAACAATTTCCTTATTGGATTCAATGCCTTAACCATGGAGTGGGTGGCCCCCAGGGTATCCAGTCCCGCCATTAGTGCCCTCGGTGCGGCAAGACTTGCAGGGTCGGTGCGTCGGCGACGGCGTCTCGGTTGTATGGGGCTGCGTTCTGTAGCATTGTGGGTGAGCGCATTTTAGAGGTTAAAATGGTCACTGATGGCGACCGCTAAAACTGTATTGTTGGTGGACGACGACGAAGCCCTGAGCGGCTCGCTGGCCGATCAGCTCGACCTGCACCAGGAGTTCGAGACGACCCAGGCCGGCACCGGCGCCGACGCGCTGGAGATCGCCAAGGAAAAACATTTCGACGCCATTTTGTTAGACGTCGGCCTGCCGGATTTGGATGGGCGCGAGGTTTGCAAATTGATGCGGCGCCAAGGTGTCAATGCGCCGATCATTATGCTTACAGCCCAGGACACGGAATCCGATACCATCCTGGGATTGGAGTCCGGTGCGAACGATTATGTTACCAAGCCGTTCCGTTTGGGGGTGTTGGTCGCCAGGTTGCGGGCACATTTGCGCCAGCACGAACAAAGCGAAGACGCGGTCTTTACAATCGGCCCCTACACGTTCCAGCCCAGCGCCAAAATCTTGCTGGACGAAGAAAAGGGCCAAAAAGTTCGATTGACCGAAAAAGAAACATCCATCTTGAAATACCTGTACCGGTCCGGCCAAAAGGTCGTGAATCGCGAAACCTTGCTGTCGGAAGTTTGGGGTTACAATTCCGGAGTAACAACGCATACGCTTGAAACCCACGTCTATCGATTGCGGCAAAAAATCGAGCGTGACCCGTCGTCGTCGGTCATTCTGGTCACAGAACCGGGCGGATATCGGTTGGTGCCTTGAGACCCCAAGCGGTCTTTTATGAGGCAAATTCAACTTTCTTGCGCGTCCCAAGTCAGGCAGACTTGGCCAAACTTCGGCTTTGATCATAGGATTTTTTCATGCCGGACGGCGGCGAATTTTTCGTAAAATTTTGGGGCGTCCGCGGCAGCATCGCCTGTCCCGGGCCAGAAACCGCGCGCTACGGCGGTAATACCTCTACGCTGGAAGTTCGCTGCGGCGACCATCTTCTGATTTTTGATGCCGGCACCGGGCTGCGATACTTGGGCAATGAATTGGCCAAGCATGGGCCCTTAGATACCGACATTTTTTTGACCCACACGCACTTCGATCATATCTGCGGTGTGCCGTTTTTTGTGCCGCTGTTCGTCCCCGCCAACAAAATCCGAATTTGGGCCGGGCACCTGGGACCGGCAAAAACAACCATCAAGCATGTGTTGCAAGACATGATGATAACCCCGTTGTTTCCGGTGCCGCTGGAAATTTTTGCCGCCGACGTCAGCTATAACGATTTCAAAGCGGGCGAGACCATGACGCCGAAACCGGGGATCACGCTGCGCACCACTCAGCTGAATCATCCAGACAACGCCACCGGCTACCGCATCGAATTCGGCGGCAAATCCATTTGTTATCTGACAGACACCCAACACGTCATCGATGCCCCTGACAAAAACATTCTGGCCCTGGTCGCAGGCACGGATCTGATGATTTACGATTCCACTTACACCGACAAGGAATTTCCCGCCCGGGCCGATTGGGGTCATTCGACTTGGGAGGAAGGGGTGCGGTTGGCCGACGCCGCCAAGGTCAAAACCTTCGTGGTTTTTCACCACGACCCATATCACACAGATGGCTTCATGGACCGGGTGGTAATCGATGTGGAGAAAGTTCGGCCGGGTTCGGTGGTCGCCCAGGAAGGCATGGTTCTTCATCCCTAGCAGGCGCGGCGCGCGCATGCCAATGGTTCTTAAATCAGTCTTCCCTGCCCAACGCTCGGCGTGCGTGATAGGCTTGGACGATCAAGCGTTTCGGAGTTGATGGTGTGAATGGGGAGTTTGGTCATAGTGAATTTTGGAATATCTGCCGTGGCTAGGACCGCCAGAATAATCACCACATTTGGCGCGACGGTGCTTCTTGCGGGCATGCTTTCCGCGGCTTGGACGGGCTCCGCCGCCGCCCAACGTGCAGCAACGCCAGTGGCCGCCGTAGAAGCGTTTCACGCGGCCCTCGATTCTGGTGACGACGCCGCCGCGATCTCGCTTCTGGACCGCGAATTATGGGTGTTCGAATCTGGTTTTGTTATCACAATCCGATGCCAGCCGCGACGGAAATTGCGGTGCATTCCGTTTGAAGACCCAACGGCACGATCCACCCTAATTAACCTAGTCAATACGCACCGGGTTGTGTTCCCGGCGATGTATCAGGACAGGATGTGGTCCAGCCGTGCGCGCGGAAATCTTTTTTTGGCGACCACTTTTTTTGCGCGATTGAAGACCCATGTAACGTGGACGTCACCGCCACCGGTCGGGACAAATGAAAAGAGAAGTTAGACCGATGAAAAAGATCCTACTGGCGCTAGTTGCGATCGCCCCCCTGGCGATTTCAGGATTGGCCATCGCGGAAAATAGCATTCAAGAAATCAACATCCGCGACCGAGACAATCGCGTTGTGACCACACAAAGTGTTCATTTGTGCTGGCTGGAGCAGATGGAGAGGGTGTTCGTCGAGTTCGAGCCCGATCCTCTTGGCGATTCCGTACTGGCGACCGAGACGTTGGATCTTTCCAAATGCCCGCCAAATCAAGGTTAGCGGCAGGATTTGAGATAATCG
>JAKZSO010000214.1:0-18696 GCA_047517625.1 Alphaproteobacteria bacterium | reverse complement strand
GGGGGACGCGAATCTTTCCCGGGCGAATTTCTTTCAGACCAACCTTTCCACAGCCAGCCTTCTGGGCGCTCAGCTCACCGGAACGCGGATGCCCGACAACACGGTGCACCCGTGACTGCTTCGGCGCTGTATACCTCAAGGCGCGTGGAACTTTCGAATTGTCCTAGCGCCACGTCCAAGAATCGCTCAATGGCCCGCAAATCCTGGCCGGGCTTAAAAAAATGGTGGACCACAATTTTCACGACGTGCGCCTCGGACCTCAATTCGCAAGCCGTGTTGATGAAAATCCCCTCGATGGGCTCTTGGCGCTCGCCGGGCGGAATATTCGCGCACGCCCATGGCGCGTCGCTGAACATGCCCTTGAAGGGCCCGGACAACATGAACCCCTCGATCCGCACATCTGGCGGTGCGCGAGGATCGGTGATGACACGGTAGCCCTGCACCAGCCCAGCATCGTCAATCATCAGCGACGTGATTATTGGTTGCCGGAAGAACGTATTCGCCGAGTACCGATTGATGATCCGTTCTTCGCGGTTAGCCCGGGCGATATATTCCCATTCGTCGTCATAAATGAACCAGACTTCCCGCAGGCCGGTCGCCTCTTCGACCGGGCATTTAGCGAAGTCCTCGAACCCGGCCAGCGGTAACGCCGGAGGACCGCCGTTCGTCCCGCACGCGGGATCGACGAATTCGTCGTGGGGCAACGCGCTGACCGGGCTCCCCAGGGCGACGTCGAAGATTCTCGTGGTGCTCTGGGCCAAGACGCCGGCAACGCCCAGGCCTAGCCCAAAAACAAGGATCGAAAATGCCAGCGGCCGGTACATGGGAAAGAAAAGGGGGGAGCCAAATTGGCTCCCCCAGATTTCTAACTAACTATGCCGAACTTACAGACCGAAGACGAGCAGCACCGCCGTCGGCATAATCAACGAAGACACCCCGCCACCGCGTGCTGCGTTGCCGGGGTTGTCGCCGCCGGCAATGATGGCGACGTATTGCTTGCCGCCGACCGTATAGCTGATGGGATCGCCCTTCATACTCGTGCCAGTGTTGAACTGCCAGAGCTGGGCGAGGGTATCACTGTCCCATGCCCCGAACGTCCCATCGTCAAAGCCGCTAAACACGATTCCGCCACCGGTCGCCAGCGCACCGACTTCCGCCTGACGCGTGCCGGGGATGCCGAGGTCACGGGTGTAGGTGTTAACCACGCCGCCACCCTGGACGTCGATGGCGATCAGATTTGCCATCGTATTGACCTGGATTTGCTGCGTGGCCCCACCAAGGCGCTCTCTCCTCAACGGGTCGAACTCCTCTTCGGTGATGCGCAGGATTGTCTGGTAGGTGCACCCCGAGGTTCTCGTATTAAATGTGATGTGGCGCGTTGGGTCATAAGAAGGCGGCCAAATGCCTGTCGGCCCTCCGCCCCATGTCGCGCACACCAACGGTGCATCTTCCGCTGAACGCCCGCGCCTTGGTCCATGGACGTTGTAGTTCTGCAGAACCTGGCCGGGCACATACTCGATCGGCAAGCCGCTCTTCGGATCCAAGCCAAGGGTCCAGTTGATGTTGTCCACCTGTGCGTACCCGTTGATGAACGACCCGGAAGTGCGATCCAAAACGTAAGTAAATCCGTTACGGGACCAGCTGGAAACCGCCTGACGCATTTCTCCGTCCGGTCCGGGAACATCGAACAGCATCCGGGTGCCGGTCGAGTCGAAGTCCCACCCGTCGTTCGGAGTTTCCTGGAAGAACCACTTCAACGCGCCGGTTGTCTGCGTCGAGCGCCAGGGTGCTACAGCAATAAAGGTTATCGCCCGGACGGAATTCGGGGTCGTACACCGGCGAGGGTTCGCCGGTCCCGATAAAGATCGTGTTCGTCTCGGGATCGAACGTGCTCGGCCCCCAGGGCATGGCAGCGCCGTACTGATACTTCTCACCCGGCCAAGTGCCAAAATTGGGTTCACCCGGCCCCGGGATGGTATAGGTCCGCCACAGGTTTTCGCCGTTATTAGCGTCGAAGGCGCCGACCCAGCCGACACCTGCCCCACCGGCCCCGACGATGACAACGTCTTGGCCCATGGCAGTCTGCATGGTCGAGACCGCGCCGCGGAAGGTACGGGTGGGGAGGTACATGTCATCGTTGCGGCCCCCTGACGGCTCCGTTCCGTTGACTTCCCAAACCACCTCACCGGAATCCTTGTCGATTGCGATGATGCGGGCATCCCGAATGGCGTGGATCACGGTGTTTTGATAAAAAGCGATACCGCCAGAGTTCTGTGTTCGTTCTGTTTGCGGGTCCCAGCGCCAAAGCGGGAAAGCGCGCGAGCCGCTGCGCACGTCGAACTTCATGATCTTGTTGTGCGAGTCGGTCACGTACAGGAACCCATCTTCTAGCAGCGGGCCGGATTGCTCATTGCCCCTGCAACGTGCGGGCGGCACACAAGTGGCGCTACCGCCGATCGAGGCCATGAACTTCATCGTTAGGCCGGAGACATTGCTCTTGTTGATCTGGCTGAGGCTGGAATAATGCCAGCCGTTGTAGCTCCCTAAAGACATCAGCCAGTTGTGCGGTTCATTAGCGGCGTTTTTTAGCCGCTCCGGCGTAATCGGCGCTGCAGTTGCCCCGAGCCCAATACTAAGGAACTCCGGCTGCCGCTAGGCCGACGATAAGCCCATCAAGAATTTTCATGATTCCCCCCTATGGGATTAAATTGATGCTTCACAGTTCGGACTACGAACTTCACTACCGACCATGTGGTGCAGAAATTCTCTACCTCGGTCCAAAGTAAGTCAACGAATATCGCGGAAAAAGGGGAGGAGTTTGGGGAAAATTGAATTAGCGGTCCAACATGCGGTCGCCGAGCAGGCCCGGGCGGTTGCATTTTGGGACTAGCGGCAAGTGGAGGGGGTTTGAGCCGAGGCTACCCCCCTCCGACAGATTTTTGCTCTGGCCATTTCAATACCAACGGGGGTTCAGAAACCGGCCCAATTTCTTTTTTGACGGTCATCGCGGCCTTCGCCCAAAATAATTTGCGCCCGGTGTCGATAATCGCACGGCCCGAACGTTTTTGGGGTATGGAAACCCAACTAAGGAGGAAATGATGGCCCAATTCGTTTTGTTGTTGCACCAACCTGTCGAAGGAGGTGGCGAAGCCTCGCCGGAGCAAATGCAGGCGGTTGTCGAGCGTTACAACGCTTGGAGTGAGGAAATGGCCAAGGCCGGAAAGCTGACCGGTGGCCAAAAACTGACCGAAGATCCGGGCCGCGTATTGCGCGCAAATGGCGACGGAATTACCCAAACGGACGGCCCCTACAGTGAAACCAAGGAAGTGATGGGGGGATTTTTCATCGTCAAGGCTTCCGATTACAGCGAGGCGGTGGAAATTTCCGAATCCTGCCCGCACCTCGGGTACGGCGGGACGATCGAGCTTCGTCAGATCGACGAGATCATGTAGGTGCCGCCCACCGATGCAGACCGCGTAACCGCGCTGGTAGATCATCTGTTCCGACACCGCTCGGGGCAGATGATTGCCGCGCTCACTCGCATCTTCGGCCCCGCAAATCTTGATTTGGCCGAAGATGTGGTCCAGGAGGCTCTCGCCAGAGCACTGCGGCTGTGGCCGTATCGTGGCATCCCGGGCGACCCCGCTGGTTGGTTATTCACCGTGGCGAAGAACGCGGCCCTGGACGCGACCCGGCGGCGGTCGGCCCACCGCCGCCACAGTCCTGAAATCGCCAGCCTGACGGAATCGCGATTGAATCGCGACCCTGCGCGCCTGTTCGAGTCGGAAATCGCCGAGGATCAGTTGCGCATGATGTTCATGTGCTGCCACCCGGACATTGCGCCGGAGTCCCGCATCGCGCTGACGCTAAAAACCGTGGGCGGCTTTTCTGTCGCCGAGATCGCGCAAGCGTTTTTGGCCCGTAGGCCGGCCATCGAACAGCGCATCGTGCGCGCCAAGCGGCGGATCAAGGATGGCTCCATTGCCTTGGAAATGCCGGTCCCGGGGGAACTCGGAGGGCGGCTCGAGTCGGTACTGGGCGTGCTCTATTTAATGTTCAACGAAGGCTATGCCGCGCACAACGGGGAGCGCCTCGTGCTGCCGGAACTTTGTGGCGAGGCGGTGCGCCTGGCGGAAATTATCGCGGATCACCCCGTTACAGGAACGCCAAAGGCCAGGGCCCTGACTGCGCTCTTGTTGTTGCAAGGCGCGCGGCTGCCGGCCCGGGCGGACCATGGCGGCGATATCATTCTGCTGGAAGATCAGGATCGCCGTCTTTGGGAGACGTCCTGGATTGCGCGCGGGATCAAACACCTTGATGCGGCCGCGGACGGCGGCGAGGTGAGCGAATACCACTTACTGGCGGGGATCGCCGCCAGTCACTCTTTGGCCCCGGATTATGAGTCAACCGATTGGGAATTGTCGGGTATTACGACGCGCTCCAGGTGCTGGCGCCGTCGCCCGTGGTGGCGCTCAACCGTGCGGTTGCCTTGGCCATGACGGGAAGCCCCCAGTCGGGCCTCGACGCCCTGGAAGCCATCGCCGACGATCCGTCTCTGAAAGCCTATTACCTGTACCCGGCCACCCGCGGCGAGCTGCTGCGCCGATCTGGCCAGCCTGTAAAGGCCGCCGAGGAATTCCGCCGGGCGCTATTGCTGGCGACCGCGGACCCCGCGAAACGGTTCTTGGAACGCAAAATCGCCTGCTTGACCTAGCCCCGGACCCCTGACGGGCCAGAGGCGGGTGACGGCCATCGCAAGTCGCCCATCGGGGCTGTATTCGACAACGTAGGTATGGGCGCGCGCAACCGGCCCGGATAAGGTAGGCCATTCTTTCCGTTGATCAGGAGCAGACATGGACACGCCCGCAGTCACCGTCCGGTATATTGTCGAGGATGTATCCGAAGCTTTGAGCTTCTATACAACACACTTCGGTTTTAGCGTTCACCAGGACACCGCCCCCGCGTTCGCCGCACTTGACCGGGGTCCGATGCGGCTTTTATTGAGTGCATCCACAAGCGCCGGCGCCAAGCCAGTTCTTGACGGGCGGAAGCAAGAGCCGGGGAGCTGGAACCGATTCCAAATACATGTCTCCGATCTTGCGGCCGAAGTGGAGAGGTTAAAAGCGTCTGGGCTGTTGTTTTGTACGGAGATCAGAGAAGGTAAGGGTGGCGCCCAAGCCCTCCTCAACGACCCCGCCGGAAACGTCATCGAGCTGTTCCAACCGGCTCCCCATTAAGGCCCATCACATCGTCTCTCCGGGTCTGCCACCACTGGGCCGCTTGACGTCAGGCACAGGTCCCACGGGATCCCGTGACTTAGAAACTGGGCCTCGATTCCCCTAGGGACGCCAAATTTCGAAGTGATTACAATTGGTTAGGCCTTAGCCCCTGTGCGAGGTCTTTGGCGCTTGCTTTCTAGTCGGTGTGTTGTTTTTGATCGTCCCCGAGGCCGCCAGCGGCGATGATGAAATCAACCACTGCACCCACGCCGTCGCCTGCCGGGATGTTTGTGAATTGGAAGGGCCGATCGCCGCGCATACGCCTGGAGTCCCGATCCATCACTTCCAGGTCGGCGCCGACCAGCGGTGCCAGATCGATCTTGTTGATCACCAGCAAATCGGACCGGGTGATCCCCGGGCCGCCCTTGCGCGGGATTTTATCCCCGGCGGCGACGTCAATGACGTACAGGGTGAGGTCGGCAAGTTCGGGGCTGAAAGTCGCGGCCAAATTGTCGCCGCCAGATTCAATAAATAAGAGCTCCAATCGCGGGAACCTAGCCCGCAGGTCGGCGACGGCGGCCAAATTAATGGAGGCGTCTTCGCGAATGGCGGTATGAGGGCAGCCGCCCGTCTCCACTCCAACTATGCGGTCAGGGGGCAGGGCGCCGGATCGGGTCAAGAATTCCGCGTCCTCGCGGGTGTAAATGTCGTTAGTGATCGCAGCGACATCAAAGCGGTCTCGCATACGCTTGCACAGGGTGTCGGTCAGCGCGGTTTTGCCTGACCCAACGGGGCCGCCGATGCCGACCCGCAACGGGCCATGGGGCGAAAGAGTCATGATCTAAAAAGCCTCGTTCGTTGGGTTTCGTGTTGCATGGAGCACCAATCGACCATCCACGTGGCCGAACCAGCGTCAAGCAACGACAGGTCTGGTGCCACCGCCGCCAGGGCCAAAATCGGGTCTTCAAGGGCCGCCACGGTGCGCTGGCCGTCGGTCTGGCCCAGAGGAATCAGTCGCACCCCAGCCGACACCAAGTTTGCGGCAAAGGCATGAAGATAGGCGCACAGGCTGTCATTGAGCCCGATCCCGTGCCCGGCGCTGGCGGCGGCGACAGCCACTGGATAGGCCACGGGGCCATCCCAATCCTCGAGCAAGGCAGCCGTGGCGTCTTGGGGCCAGGCGGCGGCAATGGTCTGGGAAAAAGCCCGGCCCTGGGCGGCGCTTTCTTGGCCCAATTCGGCGGTGGAACGCAGGGCTGCGGCGCGCGCGGCGACATCGAACAACGCAGACATGTTCTGGGAGTTTGTCGCCCGCCAAGCCGCACAGAAAATGATTGCGTCAGCGCGGCCGGTACCGAATTCCAACACCGATTTGATCCAGAAAAGCAGGCTATCCGGGTCGTAAATTTTGTTTGTTTCGACTGCGGTTTCGATGCCGTGGCTATAGGCAAAGGCACCCACCGGAAACCCAGGGGAAAGCCAAGCCTGGAGCCGCAGAAGCGATCGCTCAGTCATGGCTGTGAGAATTTTCCGAATGGCTGCGCCCGGGGTCGGCATAGGCGCCACCTTCGGGATCGAACGGCGCGTCAATGGCCCGAACCTCGGCCCCCAGCCGGGTGAGCATATCGGCGATCACATGGTCCGCACGGAGCCGCAGGGAGTCTTCGAGTATTTGCACCGGGAGATGGCGGTTACCCAGGTGCCATGCCAATCGGGCAAGGCCCTCGGGGCTTGAACTTTTTACCTCGATCAGAGGTTCCGGGGCCGCCCGGACCACCACGACACCGCCACCCTCCAGCGCCAGGCCATCGCCGTCCGCCATTGGCGTGGCCTCGGCCAAATCGATGAGCAGATCGGTACCATTGTTGCCGACAACTCGGATGCGGCGGCGGTGGCGGGTATCGAAATCCAAGGTCACCTCATCGACGACAGAGTCCGGTTGCCAACTGTTCGGGGGGCGAAGGGTTCGGACGTTTCGCATATCAGAAAAAGAAATACCGTTGGGCCATGGGCAGAACCGTGGCGGGCTCGCAGGTCAGCAAATCACCGTCGGCGCGGACTTCGTATGTCTCTGGGTCGACCTCGATTTGCGGTGTGGCGGCGTTGTGAATCATTGAATCTTTGCCAATGCCCGACCGGGTATTGCGCACTGCCAACAGGGGCTTGGCCAACCCCAACGTGCCGCCCAAATCTGCCTCCAATGCCGCGGCGCTGACGAACAACGCAGCACTTTCCCGGCGCGCCTGGCCAAAGTGCCCAAACATGGGCCGGGTGTGGACCGGTTGGGGCGTGGGGATCGAGGCGTTGGGATCACCCATGGGTGCGGCGACAATCGATCCCGCCTTGATGATCAATTCCGGGCGGACACCAAAAAATGCCGGGGACCAAAGGCACAAGTCGGCAAGCTTTCCGGGCTCGATCGAACCCACATGATCGTCGATGCCCTGGGCGATCGCGGGATTGATTGTGTATTTGGCCAGATAGCGTTGGATGCGGAAATTGTCGTTGCCCGATTTGTCCTCAGGTAACGCGCCGCGCTGGCGTTTCATTTTGTCTGCGGTTTGCCAGGTGCGCAGGATGACTTCCCCCACCCGGCCCATGGCCTGACTGTCCGATGAAATGATCGAGAACGCGCCGAGATCATGGAGAATATCTTCGGCGGCGATGGTTTCCTTGCGGATGCGGCATTCGGCAAACGCAATATCTTCGGGGATCGACGGGTCCAGGTGATGACACACCATCAACATGTCCAGGTGCTCTTCGATGGTGTTCACGGTATAGGGCATGGTTGGATTGGTCGATGACGGGATCACATTGGGCTCGCCACACAGGCGAATGATGTCCGGCGAATGACCGCCGCCTGCGCCCTCGGTATGAAAGGCGTGGATCGTGCGGCCGCGGAACGCGGCAATGGTGTTTTCCACAAACCCAGACTCGTTCAGCGTATCGGTATGGATCAGAACCTGGACGTCCAGTTCGTCGGCGACGGACAAGCAACAGTCGATGGCCGCTGGCGTGGTTCCCCAATCTTCGTGCAGCTTTAAGCCGCAAGCCCCGGCCAGGACTTGTTCGCGCAATGCGTCCGGCAGGCTGGCGTTGCCCTTGCCATAAAACCCCAGGTTCACCGGGAAGTCTTCGGCAGCTTGCAGCATCCGCCCGATGTGCCAGGCCCCCGGGGTACAAGTTGTGGCGTTGGTGCCGGTCGCCGGTCCCGTGCCGCCGCCCAACATGGTGGTGATGCCGCTCATCAGGGCTTCTTCGATTTGTTGCGGGCTGATGAAATGAATATGGGCGTCGATGCCGCCAGAGGTGAGGATCTTGCCTTCGCCAGCGATGGCCTCGGTGCCGGGGCCAATGATGATATCCACGCCGGGTTGGATGTCGGGGTTACCCGCTTTGCCGATGGCGGCGATGCGGCCATCAATCAGCCCGACATCGGCTTTGACCACCCCCCAATGATCGACGATCAGGGCATTTGTGATGACCGTGTCCACGGCGCCTTCGGCGCGTGTGACCTGGGACTGACCCATGCCATCACGGATGACCTTGCCGCCGCCGAATTTCACTTCTTCGCCATAGGTGGTGAAGTCTTTTTCCACTTCCAGGAACAATTCGGTATCGGCCAGGCGCACTTTGTCGCCGGTGGTTGGGCCATACATGGCGGCATAGGCGTCGCGGCGGATTTGTGCGGGCATGGTCTTTAAGTCTCCAGATCCAGGGTGCCCATGACCCCGGCGCTGAAGCCAAAAACGCGGCGCGACCCCGCGTATGGGATAAGCGTGACCTCGCGCGCTTGGCCGGGCTCGAACCGCACGGCAGTCCCCGCGGCGATATCCAGGCGCATGCCCCGGGCCAATTCTCTGTCAAACATCAGCCCACTGTTGGCCTCGAAAAAATGAAAATGGCTGCCCACTTGGACGGGGCGGTCGCCAGCGTTGGCGACTTTCAGGGTGATGGATTCGCGCCCCTCATTCAGAGTGAGCGTGCCTTTGGCGGCAATGATTTCGCCGGGAATCATCTATCTGATCGGCTCATGGACGGTGACCAACTTGGTGCCGTCGGGGAAGGTAGCTTCGACTTGGACATCTGGCAGCATTTCTGGAACGCCCTCCATGACTTGATCGCGGGTGAGTACAGAGGCCCCGGCGGCCATCAGATTGGCGACCGTGCGGCCATCCCGAGCGCCCTCCATGAGGAAATCGCAAATGATCGCCACGGCTTCGGGATAGTTGAGCTTGACGCCGCGATCGAGACGCCGCTGGGCCACCATGGCGGCCATGGACAGCATCAATTTGTCCTTGTCTCGGGGGCCAAGAAGCATGGTTTACAGGCTCCACGCTCGGGGCAAGTCGACGGGCAGGTTTTCCAATCCGAAAAGCCCGCGTATCAGGGGGATCAAATTTTGACGCCCGGAAAACGAATCCTCGGCGGCAAGGCGGACCAAAAGGATGCCATCAAACGCGGTCGCGGCGGCGACGACGGTGGATGTCTCCAACAAGATACGGATGGGGTCCAACAGGTCGGCTGCATCGGGCGCCACCCACACCAGGGTGATGAGTGTTGTGGCACCGTCGGCCGTTGTGGGCCGGGACAGGATTTCGTGGATATTGCCATCCAGAGCGAACACGTCGGCCCACGCCAAATGACCGCCCCGGCGAATTTCCCAGGAATCGTGGATGGCACCGGCGCGCACAGCCTCCCCCCGGGACTGGCGCCCAAACACCACTGTTTCCGCGGCCAAAATCCGGGCGCCGTCTGCCACGTCAATGACCAGATTTCGTCGCAGCCTTGCGCCGTCAAACAAAATTGTTTCCTGGGGCACCCATACCAACCATCCGTCCGGGCCAATCAGGAGCCTGTTGTCCACGGTGGCCTCGCCCCCGGTGGACCGATAGATTTTTTCCGCTGCTTGGGTGGTCACAATAGCGCCTGCGCCCGCGTGGACATTTATACTGCAATGGAATTGATCGCCGCCGGTGATCCCGCCCGCGGTGTTGAGCAAAACCGCCTCCGGTGGCGTGTTGCCAACCCGGGGAAATTTCACCCGCAACGAACCGGACTGATACAGGTGTTTCAGTCGCGTAATGCCGTTGATTTGGGCGAATTCGATTTCGGCTTCCCCATGGGCGGCATTCCCAACCATTGCTGGGGCGGTTCCACCAAATTCTTGGCGAGAGTCAGATGGTAAGGTGGCTACGGACATCGGCCTCCACCATATCATCGGCTTCCCCGGACAACACGACGCGCCCGCGGTCCAACACCAAAAATCTGTCCGCCAGACTGCGGGCGAATTCAAAATACTGTTCCACCAGCACGATGGCCATGTCCCCACGATCGGCGAGCAGGCGGATGACCCGTTCGATATCCTTGATGATCGACGGTTGGATGCCCTCGGTGGGCTCGTCCAAAATCAGCAGGCGGGGGCGCATGACCAATGCCCGGGCGATGGCCAGTTGTTGCTGCTGCCCCCCTGATAAATCGCCGCCCCGGCGGTGCAGCATGTCGCGCAGCACCGGGAAAAGCTCGAAGATTTCGTCAGGGAACGTGCGCAGGGCGCGCGGTACAGCGGCAAACCCGGTGCGCAGATTTTCTTCGACGGTGAGCAAGGGAAAAATTTCCCGGCCCTGAGGCACGGATGCGATGCCGCGCCGGGCCCGGTCGTCCGGGGAGGCTGATTTTAGCTCGGCGCCTTCCCATATGACGCGACCGCCACGAACCGGCAGGTGGCCGACGACGGCTTTCAAAAGACTGGTTTTCCCGACCCCGTTGCGGCCTAAAATGCAGGTCACCTTGCCCTTTTCCGCTGCCAAACTGACGGACCAAAGGGCCTGGGCAGCGCCATAAAATAGATCCAGGTTTTCGACTTGCAACATTGCCTAGCGCCCCAAGTAGACTTCGATAACAAGGGGGTCTTTTTGCACGTAATCCATCGACCCTTCGGCCAGCACCGACCCTTCGTGCAGAACGGTGACCTTGCAATCAAGATCGCGAACGAACGCCATGTCATGCTCGACCACCACCACCGACCGGGTCTCGGCGATTTCCTGCAGTAACTTGGCGGTTTGGGCCGTTTCAGAATCTGTCATTCCCGCTGCGGGTTCGTCCACCAACAAGATCATCGGGTCTTGGGCCAACAGCATGCCAATTTCCAACCACTGCTTTTCCCCGTGGCTAAGGGTTCCCGCCAACGCCTCGCCGCGTCCCTCCAATCCAATCTGAGAAATCAGTCCAGAGATTTTTTTCCGCTCGCCGTTGCCTGCCCCCAACCAAGTGAACAAGGCAACACGAACCCCGCGATCCCCCGCCAGGGCCAACGATAGATTTTCGAACACGGTCTGATTTTCGAACACGGTGGGTTTTTGAAATTTGCGGCCAATCCCCAGATTGGCGATTTCCGCCTCGCCCATTCGGGTGAGGTTTATGCCACCGGAAAATTCAACACGGCCCGCGTCTGGGCGGGTTTTGCCGGTGATCACGTCCATCATCGTGGTCTTGCCAGAACCGTTGGGGCCGATGATCGCCCGCAATTCCCCGGCGGCAAGAACAAAGCTGAGTTTATTTAGAGCGCGGAAGCCATCAAAGCTCACCGATACCCCTTCTAAATACAGCACTGTCTTCCCAACGGGTCGCGCCGGATCGGCGGCGGCGTTCATTCTGCTGCCTCCACCTCGGGCTCCGGTCGCCTCGGCCGCCAGGGTTTTTTTGCGATCCAGATGGGGATGGTCCCGGCGATGCCTTTGGGCAGCAGTAACGTGACACCGATAAACAGACCGCCCAGAACGTAAAGCCACATATCTGGAAGGGCCCCGGTGAAGTACGTTTTGAGGTAGTTCACCAACACGGCGCCAAGGACGGCGCCGTACAAGGTGCCGCGACCACCCACCGCCACCCACACCACGATTTCGATCGATTTGGCGGGGGAGAATTCGCCGGGGTTGATGATCCCGACTTGGGGCACGTACAGAGCGCCCGCGACCCCGGCAATCATGGCCGACAGGGTGAAGGCGAACAGCTTGTAGTGTTCGACGCGGTAGCCAAGAAATCTGGTTCGCGATTCGGCATCGCGGATCGACACCAGCACCTTGCCGAATTTCGACTGCACCAACATGCGGGCAAGGATGTAGGCGCCACCAAGAGCAATCGCAGACAGGACAAACAGGGTGGCCCGGGTGGTCTGGGCTTGCAGGTCAAAGCCTAAGATATCCTTGAAGTCGGTGAGACCGTTATTGCCGCCGAACCCAAGATCGTTGCGGAAAAACGAAAGCATAAAGGCAAAGGTCATCGCCTGGGTGATGATGGATAGATAGACCCCTGACACCCGGGAGCGAAAGGCCAGCCAGCCAAACACGAACGCCAAAGCCCCCGGCACCGCCACCACCATGATCAGGGCAAAGCCGAAGTTGTCGAATCCGTACCAGGTCCAGGGCAGTTTGTCCCAGTCCAGGAAAACCATGAAATCCGGCAGATCTGGATTGCCGTAAACGCCGCGGTCCCCGACTTTGCGCATCATGTGCATGCCCATGGCGTACCCGCCCAGAGCAAAGAACGCCCCGTGGCCGAGGCTGAGGATGCCGGAGAATCCCCAAACCAGATCGACCGACAACGCCAACAGGGCGAAGGTCAAGTATTTGCCGACCAGGGACACGGCGAAATTGGAAATATGAAAAACCGAGTCTGCTGGCACCAACAGATTGCCGACGGGAACCAGGACAGCCGCCGCCGCCAAGACGCCCAGCAGGATCATTCCGCCGCGATCCGACAACAGCGTCGTCCAACGGTGCCCGGTGTTCATCTGCATTATTGCTCCACCGCCCGGCCGCGCAGGGCGAACAAGCCCCGTGGACGCCACTGGATGAAAATAATGATGGCGATGAGAACGAAAATTTTGCCAAGAACCGCGCCGGCGTATGGCTCCAAAAATTTGCTGAAGACACCCACTGATAGGGCGCCGACCAGGGTGCCCCACAAATTCCCGACGCCGCCGAACACGACCACAAGAAAGGAGTCCACGATGTAATTCTGCCCAAGATTTGGGCTGACGTTGTCGATTTGGCTCAGGGCCACACCGGCCATGCCGGCGACCCCCGACCCCAGCCCAAATGTCAGCGCGTCAACGCGGCCGGATCGGATACCCATGCCCCGGGCCATGGCCCGGTTCTGGGTGACCGCGCGCATTTGCAATCCGAATTTGGTGCGCCGCTGGATGAAAATCAGCATGGCGAAAACCATCAGGGCGAACACTGCGATCCAGATTCGGTTGTATGTGACCACCACGCCGCCGCCGATTTCAACCGCCCCACTCATCCACGACGGGTTGGAAACCTCGCGGTTAGAGGGGCCAAAAAGCGAACGTGTTCCTTGGCGCAATATGAGGCTAAGGCCCCAAGTCGCCAGCAGCGTTTCCAGTGGCCGCCCATACAAAAACCGGATAATGCCGCGCTCGATGGCGATGCCGATGCCCCCGGCGACGATGAATGCCACCGGGATAGCAACCAGCAATGACCAGTCAAACCAATCCGGGGCATAGGCCCGGAACAGTGCCTGCACCATGAAGGTCGCATAGGCGCCCAGCATGACCATCTCCCCGTGGGCCAAGTTGATGACCCCCATAACGCCGAAGGTGATGGCCAAGCCGATTGCCGCCAGCAGCAGCACCGATCCAAGACTGATTCCCTGCAGGATATTGCCCAACGCTGCCCACCCCGCCAGCCGTTGGTCGATTTCGATGATGGACAAAGCGGCCTGGGCGCCAAGGGCGATGGCGTCGGAATCGGGTGATTCTTGGGCCTCAATGTCGGCAACCACCCCTGCCAGCAACGCTCGAACCTCGCGGTCGATATGGGTTTCAAGTTCCAGAACCGCCGCAGTCCGCACCCCAGGATCGGTGGAGAACTCGAGATTTGAGGCGGCGAGCGACCGGACGATCTCCGTGTGCGCCTTGGCATCTTCTTCCTGGGCCAGGGCAGCCTCCAGCACGGGGATCATTTCGGCGGAGCGTGCGCGGAACAGCGCCTGGGCAGATTGTCGGCGCACACTTGCATCTTCACTGGACAATTGAAGAACTCCAAGGGCCGTGCGAATGACCCCGCGCACCCGATTGTTCACACGGGCGCGGTCCAAATCGGCTTTGGCGGCTTGCCCCACCTCGGCAAGCGTCAGCGGATCTCTGAGAACCAAAATTTCGCCGCGCGGTTCGGTGATAAAAATTTCGCCATTGTCTTTGCGGGCATAGAGATTGCCCTCGAGAAAGGCTTGCAGCACCGGGATAGCGCGGCTGTCTCCACCGGTCCCCAACAATCCGACGGCCTCGGATTTTTCGCCGTAGCTGCCGGTGGCCAAAACCGGCAACAATTCTTCCAGGGTCTGGGCGTGTGCCGTTCCAGAGATGAATACGCCAGCGCCAACCAGCCAAAAAAGCGATACCGCCAGGGACCATCTGACGGATGTAGCGGAGAATCGGCAAGAGGTTGGATGACTCATTGGCGGTCCCAGGCGATGTTTACCGAGCGGGCAGCCACTCTCTGGGCCTGTGGGAAGGGAATCACACAGACCCAGGAAGTGGTGCTCGGGTTTGCCGAGTTATTGGTTTGCGAACCGAGGCGCTTCGCAATTCCCGCAAACCCAAGGGTAGGTCCAGTCTGCGGTGAGCCGCGCGCTTTCGGGAATGAAGTCGCTCCAGGCATCGCCGATTACGACGACATCGGTCTGCCAGACAATATCGAACTGACCGTCATCCTGGATTTCTCCGATCATGACTGGCTTGGACAGGTGGTGGTTGGTGTTCATCACCACGTCGTATCCCGACAGTGAGCGGAATTGTTGGCCGTACATGGCCTGACGCACAGCATCGACGTCGGTGGTGCCAGCTTGTTGGACCGCCTGGACCCACATGTTGAAACCGATGTAGTGGGCTTCCATTGGATCGTTCGTCACCCGGGAAGTGGTGCCAATGTAGGCATGCCACCGTTCGATAAACGCCGCATTCTCAGGCGTCTCAACGCTCATGAAATAGTTCCACGCAGCGAGGTGCCCGACCAGCGGGGCGGTATCGATACCGGCCAGTTCCTCTTCTCCAACTGAGAACGCGATAACCGGGATGTCTTCGGCCCTGATTCCCTGGTTGGCGAGTTCCTTGTAGAACGGCACGTTGGCGTCACCGTTGATGGTGGAGATGACCGCCGTCGGTTTGCCTTCAGAAGCAAAGCGGCGAACATCGGCAACAATGGTCTGCCAATCTGAGTGCCCGAACGGTGTGTATTCCTACATGATGTCGGCATCGTCGACGCCCTTGGAATGCAGGAAGGCGCGCAAGATTTTGTTGGTCGTGCGCGGATACACATAGTCGGTCCCCAACAGGATCCAACGCTCGGCGCCGCCGCCGTCCTCGCTCATCAAATACTCGACGGCAGGGATGGCTTGCTGATTGGGGGCCGCCCCGGTGTAGAAGACGTTGCGCGACGACTCTTCGCCTTCATACTGCACTGGATAGAACAGCAGTCCGTTCAGTTCTTCGAACACCGGCAGGACCGACTTGCGGGACACGGAGGTCCAGTTGCCAAACACAACATCAACCTCGTGGGCCTCTAGCAGCTCACGCGCCTTTTCCGCGAACAGCGGCCAATCCGAAGCGGGGTCGACGACGATCGCTTCTACGGGCCGGCCAAGCAGGCCGCCGTTGGCATTCAAGTTGTCCACCAGCATTAGAACGGTGTCACGCAGTGTGGTTTCCGAAATTGCCATTGTTCCGGACAGTGAATGCAGGACACCGACCTTGATCGGGTCGCCCTGCTGAGCCAGGGCCGGTCCCCCAATAAGGGAACCAGCCAGCACGCCGGCGAGCGCAATTGCGCGGGCCGGGCCAATCGAACGTTTCATTTAGTGATCTCCTCAAACGAGTTTGTTTTGCGCCGAGCCCCCACATCGCAAAGGGCGTGCCATTAGCACGATGCCTCCTAACTATATGATTTTTTTGGGAAAATCATTTCTAAGCGGATGTCTAGGCGGAAAGAACGGCCCAAAATTTAGGCAATTTCGAAATTCTGCCGAATTTTCGGGCAGCGTCAGATTGCTCTTGTTTTGCCGTTTCGTTAGCGGCACTTTTGATTTGAAATCCGACCGTCCTTTGCAGGGGGCATTTGCCAAAATTCCGGAATCTGGTGGGATCCAGTGGGCCTGGGGCGTTTTCCGCCAATCTAAATTGCTGATAAATAACAATTAATATCGGAATCATGGTCCGCGTGTCAGCGGCTCGAGTCCGCCCCCCGCTACCAATCATTTCATGGTCGAATGTGGATGCTGATCCGGTCTTCGAGGAACAAGCCTTGGGGTAATTTTCGGGTTATTCCTCAATCCGCATTCCGCGATTTTGCTCGGAAGGCCGTCAGACTTGCGGTAACGCACTCTGATCCGCCCATTTCCGAGAGAGGATGCCGACGCAACGCTAAAGGCTCCGCAAATGGCCAAACTTCTTAGGTTCGATCTTCGGCGAGGTGCATTGCGCGCGGCAGGTCTGCTAGTGCTGGTGGGACTCGTCGCTGCGCGCTTTGACTATGCGCCAACTGATACGCCGCCAATCAACGCAAACCAAAGCGCCCAGCAAATTCACCCAAGAGAGTTGCGCAATCGCGACGGCGACCCCATAGCAGAGTCACCGGTTGTCATCGTGAACATTGACCGGGACAGCCTCGATCGGGTCGGTCCGTGGCCGTGGAATGGGGATATTCTTGCGATCTTGTTGAGCAATTTATATGCGTACGGGGTCGTGTCTGTGGGTTTCGACGTAATTTTCGAGACGCCCGGTGAAGACGCGGTATTTGCCAGTGCCTTGCGCAACAGCCGATCAGTGCTTGGTCAGCTGGCGTTGCAAAGCGGCCCCCAAGTCTACCTGAAACCCGGTGCAAACCCAGCAGTGGTCGGTCCGAGAGGGTCTCGCGGAGTCGAATTCGTTCTGTCGAAAATATCCGCGTTTGACTCGGGTGCAGGAAACTCCCCGCTCCTCGATGCCAATGCACCGGGCCGGGGAATGGTTACCGTTTGGCCAGATTCGGATGGAGTGGTTCGCCGGGCTCCGTTGGCGGTTGCTATTGGCGGCGAAATTTACGCCAGCCTGACAATCGAAATGCTGCGGCTCGCGGTCGGGCGAGCAACGTACTTGATTCGGTACGGCGAGAAAGGGATCGAGCGCATCGAACGTTTCCTCGGCTTTCCAAATTCCAACCGACGAAGCCGGACGCATCCACGTGAATTTCCGTCCTCACGATCCTGATCTCTATTTGTCCGCTGTGGATGTGATCGCGGCAACGGCCCATTTAGAGGGCCTTCAGGGCAAATTCGTGGTCGTCGCTCTGGAGGGTCAGCCTCTTTTTGGCGTTCCATTCGGAGACCCGATGCCACGCGCAGAGATTCACGCGAATGTTTTGGAAACAATATTGTCAGGAGATTATCTGCCTTGGAACGCTGGGGACGAGTTCGAAGCATATCGCCTTGATCGCGGCAGGTAAGGCTTCAAGAGTGGCGGCGCCAATACAAAATCGGTGGCCGGTCTGGTTTGGTTTTGGGCGTTGCGCCGGAGGGGGCGGCTCAGACCAGGGAATTGTTTGTTAGAGACCGGAGGTTTGAGTTGGCGGCCACGGCCCGGACTCAGGAATTTGAGAGTGGGATCTCACACCGGGGGAAATTTTCCGCTCCCGCCGTTGGCACGAAGTGTTGAGGTATTCGCGAACCCGAGGTTGAATGCAGGGTCGAGGCCCACTCGGACCTGCTCCACAACGATGACCGCCCACTTTCCACCCGTTCGCACCGTCATCAGGGCGGGCAAGGGAGGGAAAAGTTTACCTTGCCGCTCGAACCGGCGCTCCCCGGCATTCGTTTTTTGCACATTGGAAACCTTTGGTCTGGTACGGTTTGTGCACTAAAACGGCTTGTGCGCAGAAAAGGATGTAAGTCGTTGCGAACGGTTTCCCGGGCAGTGGTTGTTTTCGTTACGCTGGCGTTATGGCCTGTGGCAGCGCTTGGCTAAACCCCGGCGCTGCTCGATGCGGCCGAGCAAAGCTTGGGGTTTTACCAGCAGGGAGCGTTGCTGAACGCCCTGCCGTTCGCGGAAGAGGCTGCCCGTCTGGCCGAGGAAGAGTTCGGCCCCGATAATCTCGTCACCGCCAAACACACCCACAATCTGGCGGCGGTTTACCAGCAACTTGGGTGGTTGGATTTCGCCGAACCGTTGCTGTTTCGTGCGCTCGGCATTCGCGAACAGCAATTGGGCCCTGACAGCCCTTTGGTCGCCCAAAGCCTGAATAATTTGGCGGTTATTTTTCACACTCAAAAGCGGTTCGTCACGGCCGAGGAATACTATCTTCGCTCGCGCACAATTTGGGAAGCGTTCTACGGGCTAGACCACCGGGAAGTTGCCACAAGCTACAATAATTTGGCCGGTCTATATTACCTGGAGGGGCGGTTCGAGGAGGCTGAGCCCCTGTTT
>JAKZSO010000213.1:0-7984 GCA_047517625.1 Alphaproteobacteria bacterium | reverse complement strand
CACGCCTTCCCTGGACGTGAAAACCGGCGAAAACGTGGCGTCGCGGTCGGCGGCCAGAGCGAAATGATAGGGCACCTCCAGCTTCAAACCGAGCTGCGTGGAGTTGCCATAGGTCGGCGTCAAGAACCCGGTCTGCTGCGTAACCGTGGGGTCAGGATTGGTGAAGAACGGCGTGTAAAACACTGGAAAACCAAAAAATTCCAGTCTTGCGTCGATATAGTCGATGCGCCGTTCGATTTTGTTATGAATGATCTTTTCTGCTTTGACCTGCCACACCGGCGGGTTCGCGTTGTTGCCGCAGGTGTCGCAGGCGGTGAAAATTGCATCGGTCATTTCCGTGGTCATGCCGTTGGTACGCTGGGCCTCAACGGCGGCGAGGCGGGAGCGGTCGGCCAGCAGCACTCGGATGCCGGAAATAAAGCCGTTGCGCAGGCCATCGGCCAATTCGATTTCGTCGGCGAACACCACGTCGCCATCGGGTTCCATTAGGGCGATGTCGCCAACGGCCCGGACCACATCCTTGCGCGGGTCATAGGTAATTTGGGCGGCCAACAACGTGTATGGCCCGGTCGAAATTTCCACCCCGCCGGTGGCGGTGACAACGCCGGTCTCCTGGTTGTGAGACAGGGTGTCCGCCGTGATAAGGATCTCCGCCGGCACTTCTTGGGCTTGGGCCCCGGCGATCGGACCCCACAGAGCAAAGATCAGGGCGGCAAGCGCTGCTACAACTCTTGCTGACAGGGGGCGCAAGGGCATCGTTCTAGCCGTCCTCGAATTGGAAAATCGCGGCAATTCCCAGCAGGGTACTGATGGCCGCCGGGGCCCAGGCCGCCAGCACCACCGGAATGGCGCCCGACAGCCCCAGCGCCAGCACCACATCGGACACCACATACAGCAAGAACCCGGCAAACACGCCGCCCGCGATCAGCAAGCCGGAAAACCCGCGCCGGGCGGCGCCGAGGGAAAACGTCGCGGCGATCAACACCATGGCGAACAGGAGCATCGGCGATGACAACAGCGTATGCCAGTGGATGCGGTGGTTGAGGGCGGAAAATCCAGCATCCCGGAGGGTCGAAATAAAGGCTGGCAGCTCCCAAAACGACAGGGTTTCGGGCGCCGCAAAACTATCCTGAATTTGGCTGATGGTCAGCGAGGTTTCCAACCGGAAGGTGTCTTCGCGCCTCGTCGCCTGGTCGGGACCGGTGATCAGCACGTCGTTCAGTTGCCAAAATCCGTCCCGCAACATCGCTGACGAGGCGTCGAGGCGCCCCGAAAAGTGGTCGGTGCCATGGTACAGATAAATGGTCACGTCGGTCAGCTCTTCGCCCTGCTGGGACACGCGCTGGGCGTGGATCACCGACTGGCCTTCGGGGTTGCTTTGGCGCAGCCACAGTCCCGACGGCGAAACCGCCAACAGGCTGCTTTGACCGCGCAGGTAACGCGCTTCCAATTGCTCGAACCGTGAATTTGCCGACGATGAAAAGGGGTCAAACACCGTCACCGCAAAGGCCCCGATCACCACCGCCAAAATCAACGATGGCGCCAAGAATTGCCAGGCCGAGACCCCGACGCCCCTGGAAATCACCAGTTGGTTGGTGCGGGTTAGGCGTAAAAAGGTGAACATGGCTCCGAACAGCACGCCGATGGGCAGAATTTTTTGCATCAAAAACGGCAGCTGCAGGAACGCCATTTGCAGAACGACAAGAAACCCAACCGACTCGCGATTGGTGGCGCGCTGGGTTAATTCGGCCAAATCGAACAGCAGGATGATACCCATCAACCCCGCCATGACAACGAAGAAGCCGATCAAAAATTGGCGTCCCAGGTACATGGACAAGGTGAAGGAAAGTCGCATCAGCCACCCACCTCGGATGGCGTGGCCTCGGGCCGGCCGTCGTCTGCCAGAGGTAATCCCCAGCGCCGCACCCGCATGACCCAAAGCCCCACGGCCAACGCCGCGGCGACGTTCAGGTAAAGGATGGGGGTCAGCGCCGGGCGCTCGGCCAACAGCGAAACCAGACCCATGCCCGCGGCCTCGAACACCACCACGGCGGTGCCGGCCACGGCAATCCGCACCCAAGAGCCCCGGCGATTGACCTCCCCCGACAACACCGCGCCCAAGGCGATCACCGCCAGCACCAACCCGTAAAGCGGGCTGACGATGCGGTTGTGGCCTTCGGCCCGGAGCTCGTTGCCATAAGCGAGGTCATCGGGGCTGTTCGACGGAAAAAACAGACTTGGCAGGTAGCGTTCTCCCGGCTCCCGCCATCGCGCCCCCAGGGTCTCGTCGAATACGCCTAGATCCAGGGCATAGCGCTCGAAATACAGCAGCGACAATTCCTCCCGGTCCCGGCCGATCTCTTGGCGGTTGCCCTCGAACAGCACGAACCGCGGTCCGGTTTCCCCGGCCAGCAGGACACCGCGTTCGGCCATCACGGTCACGGGCCGATCGGGAACGCGGCTGTCATGGACCAGGATGCCGCGCAGCTCGCCGTCGGCCTCGCGTTCGCGCACATAGGCGGTAACGCCGGTGGCCAGCGTGTTGAACTCCCCAGCCTGGAGCAGCACCGAGGCCTGGGTGTTGCGAACAACGAACTGCAGATCCTTGAAGGTGCTGAAGCCCAAGGGGATCAGGTACAAGCTGAGAAAATATGAAATGGCGACGACGACAAACGCCACGACCAAGGCGGGTGCCGCCAACGCCCGCTGGCTTAAGCCCGCCCCGCGCATGACCATAATTTCACTGTCGTAGGTCAGCCGGTGATAGGTGTACAGAATGGCGCAGAACAGCGCGATGGGCAGGATGAGCGCCAGGAACCCCGGGGTGAGCAAAATTGTCAGGTACAGAAACCGGCTGGCGGACAGGCCCCGGTTGATGATCATATCGACGAATTGGAGGCTTTGGGTCAGCCACACCAAGGCCGTCAATGAAAGCGTGACGAACGCCAGCGGAGCCATCATTTGACCCAAGATATAGCGGGTGACCCGGCCCATGGGGACAGTATAGCCGACTCTTCCGTCCCCATGGGAACCCACAAAGCCGAGGCAATCCCATGAGAATCGCCGTTTTCGGCGCCAGCGGAAAAAGTGGAGCGCTGGTGGTCAGCCGCTTGTGCGACAGGGGCCACCATGTGGTTGCGCTGTCACGCGATCCCGGCCACCGGGAGCAACCGGATTCCCGGGCCGAAACGGCGACAGCGGATCTGACAGATTCCGCGCAGCTGGCCGCGGTGTTGGCCGACATCGACCGGGTCGTCAGCCTGGCCCACGCCCGGTTCACCGCGGACCTGCTGGCGGCGCTTCCCGCCGCATGTTCAGGCATCGTGCTAACCGGCTCGGTGCGCATATACAGCCAATTGACCGATGCCGCCGCCGATGATGTCCGTGCTGGAGAAGAGGCGTTTCTAAGGTGGCGGAAATCCGGCGGTCTGGGGGTGATGCTTCACTCGTCGATGATCTACGGGACCGCCGGGGATCGCAACGTCGGGCGGATTTTGGCGGTGATCCGGCGCTGGCCCAGGCCCCTGCCACTCGTGCTGCCTTTGCCCGGCGGCGGCCGTCATACGGTCCAGCCGGTGTTTGCCGACGACTTCGCGGATGCGGTTGCAGTTGCCGCCAGCGCCCCCGGCACATTGCCCGCGACCCTTGATGTCGTCGGGCCCGAAGCGATCTCTTACGCCGCCATGGTGCGGGAATGCGCCGCCGCCCTGGGGCGCCGGGCGACCATCGTCCCAGCCCCTGTGTGGGCCTTTGGCGCGGCCGCGAAAGTTTTGGCAATGGTGGGAATTCGCCTGCCATTTACGTCCGAGGAATTCGCCCGGGGGGCGGAGGACAAGGCGTTTGATCCGGGGCCAATGACCAAGGCCCTGGGCGTGGTTCCCCGGACTTTTGGCCAAGGCGTGCGGGACAAAATAGCGCGAGAAGCGGACTGAGGAGCGGGCGGCGGGGCGCGCAGAACAGCGGATTTTCGGGTATAGTGCCGGCCGCCGCTGGGCTCAAAGGGGAGGGTGGGGGCCGCGCCAAATGGCGCAAAATTGGGGGAGAAATCGATGAAAACCAACTTTGCCAAGATCGCGGTGCCCAAGCAGGGCACCTTGGTTCTGACCGCCTTGCGGGGATCGAAATTCACCGATACCACCAAGGCGGTGGATCGACGCATCGATGGTGCCCTGCGCAGGGTAGTCAAGGCCGCCACTCGTTTCACCGGCGAAAAGGGCCAGTTTCTTGAAATTCTTGCCCCGGCCGGCCTGCGGCTGGGCCGGATCTTTTTGGCGGGAATCGGCAAAGGCTCGGAATTAGATCGCCTGGGCTTTGAAGCCTTGGGCGGCGCCGCGGTCAAAAAAGCATCGGCGACCGGAGACTCCGACCTGGCGATCGCGGTGGATCACATCCCGGGCTGCGATGTTTCGGTGGCCGAATCCGCCGCTCGTATCGCCGCTGGGGCGACCATGGGCGGCTACCGGTTTGGCCGCTATCGCACCAAGGAAAAAGCCGACCGCAAGCCCAGCGTGACTGCGCTGACCATCCTCACCGATCCCGTGGCCGAGGCCCGTAAGGCGTTCAAGCCCATGGCGGCGGTGGCGGAAAGCGTCAATTTCGCCCGGGACCTGGTGGTCGAGCCGGGCAATGTCATGACGCCAAAGGCCTTGGCCGGGCGCGCCAGGCGGCTCGACAAGTTGGGGGTAAAGGTCGAGGTGCTGGGCCAGACCAGCTTGGAAAAGCTGGGCATGGGGGCGCTGTTGGGGGTGGCCCAAGGCAGTGACAACGAGCCCTATGTCGTGACCATGCAATGGAACGGCAAGCCGCGCTCGAAAAAGACCGATCTGGCCTTGGTCGGCAAAGGCGTGACGTTTGATTCCGGTGGCCTGTCCATCAAGCCGTCGTCGGGCATGGAGGAAATGAAATTCGACATGGCCGGATCGGCGGCGGTGATCGGGGCCATGCGCGCGCTCGCGGCCCGCAAAGCCAAGGCCAACGTGGTGGGCGTCGTCGGCCTGGTTGAAAACATGCCCTCGGCCAAGGCCCAGCGCCCGGGCGATGTGGTGACTTCCATGTCCGGCCAGACAATCGAGGTGTTGAATACCGATGCCGAGGGCCGCTTGGTGCTGGCCGATTGCCTGTGGTACGCCAAGGAGAAATTTAAGCCCGGGGCCATGATCAATTTGGCGACCTTGACCGGCGCGGTGATTGTGTCGCTCGGTTATCACCATGCCGGTATTTTTTCCAACAACGATGATTTGGCCTGGCAGCTGACAAAGGCGGGCAAAGAATCGGGGGAGCCGGTGTGGCGGCTACCGTTGGGGCCTGATTATGATCGCCAGATCGATTCTGACATCGCCGACATGAAGAACATCGGCGGCAAGGGTGCGGGCAGCATCACCGCGGCCCAGTTCTTGAAACGCTTTGTCGATGACGTGCCGTGGACTCACATCGACATCGCCGGCACGGCCTGGGGCTACAAAGACAAGCCCACGGTGCCTCGTGGCGCCACCGGTTTTGGAGTGCGCCTGCTCAACCGTCTGGTGGCCACGAACTTCGAATAGCCGGGAGCCCGGCCAATGACCGCGATCAGCTTCTACCACCTCCAGCGTTCCGGCTTGGAAGCAGCGCTGCCCAAGCTGCTGGAAAAGGTCCTGGAAAACGGCCTGCGGGCCCTGGTCGTAGCCGGGTCCGACGAACGGGTTGAGGCCCTGAACGCTGCCCTTTGGACCTATGACCCCCAGTCGTTTTTGCCCCACGGAGGGCCACAGGATGGCGCCCCGGAGGATCAGCCTATTTTGCTCACCACGGATCCTGATTCAAACCCGAACCGGGCCGGGGTTCTGGTTCAGGTCGATGGAGTTTCAACGAATGATTTCAGTAGGTTCGAACGTGTTATTGATGTTTTTGATGGCAACGACGGCGCGGCTCTCGCCGCCGCGCGGGAACGTTGGAAATCACTGAAATCGCAGGGTCACAACCTCACCTATTGGCAACAATCCGACACCGCGGGCTGGCAGAAAAAGGAAGCGGACTAAGCACCCACGCCCGCGCAATTTCATCTTAGATCAGGAATTTTTCATGGCCATCGAGCGGACCTTTTCGATCATCAAACCCGATGCCACCGCCCGCAATATCACCGGAAAAATTCTGACTTTTTTGGAGGCTGGCGGCTTGACCGTTGTCGCGCAAAAACGGATTCGCATGACCAGTGACCAAGCCGAGGCGTTTTACGCTGAACACAAGGAGCGGCCGTTCTTCGCCAGCCTGTGTGATTTCATGACTTCGGGCCCGGTGGTGGTCCAGGTCTTGGAAGGCGAGGCCGCCATCGCTAAAAACCGCGAAGTCATGGGCGCGACGGATCCGGCGGAAGCCGCCCCCGGTACCATCCGCAAGGCTTTGGGCGAGTCGAAGGAACGTAATTCCGCCCACGGATCGGATTCGCCGGAGTCGGCGGCCCGCGAAATCGCTTTCTTTTTCGATGAGTCAGAGATTGTTGGCTAACACAGAATTGCCATCCACCAACACCCGGTCGCCGTCAACAATCACCCGGCCTTCGGCGATTAAGCGCACCGCGGCGGGATAGCAAACGTGTTCGGCATCGAGCACCCGGGCGGCGAGGGTGCCAGGGGTGTCCTCCGCCTTCAACGGGACACTGGACTGGGCGATGATCGGCCCGGCGTCGGTTTCGGGGCGGACAAAATGCACCGTGCAGCCGCTGACTTTTTCCCCGGCCTCGATGACCCGTCGATGAACGTCCAGGCCTTTGAACGCGGGCAATAGCGATGGGTGGATGTTGATAAGCCGATCTTCATGGGCGGCGACAAAATCGTCCCCTAACAGCCGCATGAACCCGGCCAGGCACACCAAGCCGGCCTGGGACAGGGCAATCTCGGCGGCCAACGCGGCATCGAAGCTTGCGCGATCCACGAACCCCTTGTGATCGATAACCGCGGTGGCAATGCCGGCCTCCGCCGCGCGGTCCAGGCCATTGGCCGCTGGAACATTCGAAATCACCCGGACGATGTGGGCGGGAAAATCGGGGTCGGCGCAGGCATAGATCAGAGCCTGAAGGTTCGATCCCCGCCCGGAAATTAGAACTGCCAAAGCAAGGTCAGCCATTCGGATCTACACGGTTGCCTTGATTCATGGGCGCTGGCCGCGTTTGATGTGCCGGGCCGCGCTTTACGGGCGCATGCAATTTGGCCAGGCGGGCGGAAAGAGAGCCGACCATACTTTATCCCAATCGCAATGCAACGATCCGGGCGGTGATCGCGGGACTCGCGCTGGTGGTTTGTTCCGTCCCCCCGGTGGTGGCCCAGCAGGACGTGTTCGTGGTTTTGGACGTCGAGGTGGACGCGACCGCCGATGACGCCAACACCGCCCGGGAAATCGCCTTGGCGGCGGGGATGCGGTCGGCCTATCACCGGCTGCTGCGGCGCCTGACGCCGCGGAGTTTTTACGACCGCCACGGGGAGCCGGCGAGCAACGTCGTCGCGGCCCTGGTCTATGGGATCGAAGTCGGCAACGAGCGAACCTCCAGCACCCGGTACCTGGCTAGCCTGACCATCAGCTTCCAGCGCGAAGCAGTGCGGGCGATGTTGCACACCCAGGGCATCCCGTTCGCCGAGACCGCGAGTAAGCCGTTGCTGGTGTTGCCGGTGTTCAGTGCCGCTGGGGCCGAATTGTTGTGGGACGATCCCAACCCTTGGCGGGCGGCCTGGGGCTCGGTGCGGGGCCGGGATACGCTACTACCCCTGGTCATCCCCAACGGCGATTTGACCGATGTGGCGTTGATTGGCGCGGGCCAGGCGGTGGCGGGGAATCGGACTCAGATCGCCGCGATCGCTGGCCGTTATGGGGTCGAGGATGCCCTGGTGGCCTTTGCCTCGTTGAGCACGGAAATTGCCTCACGCAGCCAAACCATCAATGTAACTTTGCGCCGGTTTGGCCCGGGGGGCGAACGCACGACGGTGGAATCCTTCCGGGGCCAACCCCAGGAGCC
>JAKZSO010000212.1:0-3545 GCA_047517625.1 Alphaproteobacteria bacterium | reverse complement strand
GAGCGACACCTACCTCAACTTTTCAACATCGACCGGGACATCCCCACGCTTCTTGTTTCAGGGGGTTTGCGCCCATGCAATTGTCAAAAATAGCAACGGTTGTCGGCCTGTCCTTGTACATGGCGTTCGCACCTGGGCTGGCGGTGGCGGCTGAAAATGCGGCCCTGCTCAATGACTTTCGGCAAAACGTTGACGCTTTCAAGCAAGTGCCGGGCGCGGCGGCCGGTCAGGAAGCGGGCGGCGCTGGCGGCGGTGCAGGCGCGGCGGGCGGCCTCGGTATTGGCGCGATCGCGGGGATCGCGGTTGCCGCGGCCCTGGCGATTGCTTTGGCTGCGTTGATCGCATCCGATACAGCATTGGCGGCGGCCACGAGCACATCGACTTCAACGACAACTACGACGGCCACAGCCACATCCACATCAACGTCGACTTCAACGAGTACGACGACGACGACCGCTACGGCGACGAACTAAGTTTGAATTCCAAAAAGGGTGCCGCTCCAGGCTGGGGCGGCACCCTTTTTGATTCTGGAATTTACCGGGCCGGCTTGAGAATTTCCGTTTCGATGGGTGCGGCGTTGCGAACGAAATGCTGGACCGATTTCCAAAGAAACCCCGACTGGAAATCAACCAGAATTCGTTTCGAAATCGCCAGCGGACAGTCATTGCGGTGTTGGACTCAAAGACTTTGATTGTGTCCCTTTCCCGATCAAGAATTTGGATCGTTTCCCGGTCGACGACTTCGAACGTTGACTCGATTGGGATGCCATAGATCGCGCCGGGGTCTGTCACGTCAACGGTGCGCGTATGGATCCCCTCGAACGCGAATGTTGCGGCCGCCACCGGGTCGTCCTCGATACCCTGAGTGCCAAGCAAGTCCTTTCCAATTCCAGCGGTCTTCGTAATCCGGCCATTGCGCGTAACCACCACCGCGTTATCGGCAGAAATCCAGTGAAGGTCGGGGCCGTCGTACTTGCCCAAGACGACAATGAATCGTGGACCCCTTCCGATCTTTGCGGCCATAGAGGCGTATGGTAGGTTGGCCACATACTCAGGCGAGATGGGTACATCTGGCGCCCCGGTCACCACGGTCCGGGCCGCGTTAATAGCGTTTCCGATCACTGGTGGCATCGTGCATCCAGAAACAAGAAAAGCGCCGCCAGCCGCAATCAGTCGGCGTCGTGTCACGAAATTACCGTCGCCGCCAGATCGTTCGGCAGGAGCATAACCGGGAGCTGACATCATGAGGTGTTTCTCCGCTTTCCAGCGGATCAAATTAGGGCATTTCTGGGCGATGGTCATTACCGTCGGCGCCGTTTCGGTTTGGTCTCAACCCGGTTTCGCTCAGGATGCGGATGCAATCCAGCAGATTTTGGAGGATGTGTTGGGAGCCCCCGCCGGCGAAGTTTTGGGCGCTGGCGGCGCTCTTGATAATGCGCGGGGACGCGCGGCCCAGGGTAAGCTCATATCTCCATTAGCGGGCGCGCTGCCAGACGATCTCGACCGTGTGATCTCGGGGCTATCACCCCAGGAAGTGCTCATTGCTCAACGGTTCTGTGAAGGCCGTTTGGCCGGCTCCCAGAGGGAAACACTGGCCCTAATCCCGGCCTTCAGTCTGCTGGAGCAGGATTTCTGTTCTCGCGCCGGCGAATTGCTCTTGCAATTTGGCTACGATATTTTTGACGGTCCGCGGCAGCCAGCGGTGTTGGTCAATGGCGCAATTCCAGAAACGTATCGCCTGGGAATCGGCGACTAGTTGGTCCTGACGTTTCGAGGCCAGATTTCTCAAACAGCCACAGCGATCGTGGATCGCGAAGGCCGTGTTTTTCTGACCGATCTGGACCCGATCCCCGCGGCGGGTCGCACCTTTGGCGATTTCAGAGGCGATTTGGAGGCAAGGGTTGATGCCGCATTTATTGGCACACAGGTGTTCGTTTCGCTAGGGGCAGTGCGCCTGGTGTCGGTCTCCGTCATTGGCGAGGTGCCGACACCAGGCCTTCACCAGCTCACAGGACTGTCAACGATTTTGGACGCCCTTGCTGCCGCCGGTGGAATCAAGAAATCCGGCAGCCTGAGGAAAATCAGGGTCGAGCACGCCGGTACGTTTTTCTGGGTCGACCTTTACGACCTGCTTATTAGCGGAACGTTCGACCGAGACCTTGCCTTATACGAGGGCGACCGAATTGTCGTGCCGGTTTTGGGCCCGACAGTGGCGGCGGCGGGTAAGGTCTTGCGCCCCGGCATTTTCGAATTGGCCGAGGGCCAATCCGATCCACGGATGGCCGATGTGATTGCTTTGGCGGGAAATACGATCCGGCCTCGGGGCTCCCGGCTGTTTCACCAAACCTTTGATCAGGACGGCCGCGAGATTATCGTCGAGGCAATGGATCCAAGGTCTACCGTGATGTTGGGTGGTGATCTTGTGATCGTACAATTCGGCCAGAACATTGAGGTGGGCGCGGTTCAGTTGGATGGCCATGTCTTTTTGCCCGGTCGCCGAGCCCTTTCCTCGGCACCAACGATCCATGGGCTGCTGGGTGGTGCCGAGTCCCTCATCGAAGGCGCCTACCTGCCCTTTGCTGTACTTGAAACCACCGAGCCATCCACTAAGGCGCGCCGGTTGTTCGCCGTTGACCTTCAACGCATTTTGGCGGGCGAGCAGGACTTTTCCCTTCGGGATAATGACCGGTTGGTGGTGTTGAGCGTCGATGATATCCGGTTTCTTTCATCAAACGCTGTTCACGCGGCAGTTTCCGCAGGTCCAGAAACTGCTCTCAATCGGACCGTGAGTGAAATGGCAAACTTGGAAAAAACGATCGATGATTTGAGGAACGAGCTTGAAACATTGACCAGGCCTCAGAGTTGCAGGGGTTTGGACACACTCGCTACGATCGTTCAAGTGACTCAGTCGGGACGTTTCAACAGCGCCATACAAGGCATGAATGCGGGCGGGATCGCTGGCGAGGAGGACATGGCTCCAACTCGCGAAATTTGCCCGCTGGTGTTCGACGTGTTCCCCGACATGCTGCCGTTCGCTCTGGAGCACGTGGTGGCAATCAGTGGCGAGGTCAGACGTCCCGGGGCATACCCAATCACGAACGGCACGGCGATTGCGTCCGTGGTCTCGTTTACCGGTGGCGTCACCTGCGACGCGGATTTGGCTTTGGTCGAAATCACCCGGTTTGCCCCATCAATCCCCGGTGCGATTTCCCCGGCCACGCGCAGTTTTGTGGACCTTTCGGGCGGAGGCGCGGCAAATGTCACACTCAACCCCAGCGACGTGGTTCGGTTTAACGCCGTGTTCAGCGATCGTGAGAGCGGCCCGATATTGCTTGGTGGAGAGTTCGTAAGGCCCGGCCTGTACGAAATTCGCCGGGGCGAACGTTTGTCAGAAGTCGTCGCCCGGGCCGGGGGACTAACTCAGCAAGCTTACCCCTACGGTGCAATTTTTACCCGGGAGTCGGTGAAAAGAGCAGAACGAGCCGGGTTCATACGGGCAGCACAGCAGCTGAATTCGGCCGCGGCGTTTGCCGCGACCCGTGACGG